>JBGQJX010000024.1:0-19378 GCA_041499255.1 Ktedonobacteraceae bacterium
ATACGAACATTGTCGTATATTAGCAACGACATAGTATAAAAAGAGGATTGCCGCGACGGGAAAGCCTCATTTTATACTATGTCACCAATCATTATCTCTTATTGTAGTGGCGGCAACAGTCCCTATTGCACCACCGGCAATTGGCGATAAAGGTCAGCGCCTGTCAGACCAGTGCGCCAGCTTTTAGCTCGCGCCAGGTCTTGCAAAAAGTCACGCTGTAAATCTATCCCCAACGCCTGCCACGTAAGGCTGATGGCGCGTCGCGCAAAAGCGATATCGTTGCGCGGCTCAATTCTATCCAAATCTTCAAAGAAAAAGCCACAGCTCGTGAAACTGTATTGATGATAAAATTGCGCCTCCAGTAGCAGTCGTGTACGTTCCGCCAGCTCAGGATTCTCCAACAGGCGCTCTTCTCTGCCGTATTGCGCCCAGAAACTCTCAGGTGTTACCCAGCCATTGTGCAGTTCAAGGTAAGCATTCCGTGCCGCCCAGGGGTCAACCAGCGTCTCACCCGCGTACTGCTCAAAGAGTTGATCGCCACATTGTGCCAACTTATCTAATGCCCCGCGCAGTTCTCCCTTCCAACTACTGTCTCCCTCGGTACATTCACAGCCTGTATCCCAGCGCGCCACCCCGTGTCCGCAACTCCAGGCGCTCGGCAAACGCAATGCTACTTCTTTCGTGGCAGGGTACATTTGTAGGTAGCGCTCCAGCGTACATACCTCAAAGCCATAGGCTGGCGCACCAATTTGTATCAGGTGGGTCATGAACTTATCGCGCCAGGGCTTATGATGTCCATACAGTTCACCGTCTGTAGCGATAAGTATCAGTTGTGCTTCCCCCGCGTCGCTTTTGCTCTTGACAAGTTGGCCCGGTAAGTAGGAAGCCGCGAAGAGGTCAGCATTGCTGGTAGTATCCCAGTCAAAAGAGACTCCTCCTGATAAAGGCGCGTTATAGAAGAAGACGGTGATACTGCGGCCCCCAAACAGCCGTACAACGTATGGCTCCGTATGATCAACCGGCGTAGCAGCTTGCCATGGAGCCAACACCGTGTAGACGATCCCGTGTTGCGCCAGCAGATCCAGGCTCTCCAGATCTACAGCAGTCTCCGCCAACCACATCCCACGCGCGTCATGCCCATAACGCTGGCGAAAGTCCCGTAACCCCCACAGAATCTGTGTATTTTTATCGCGGGTGTTTGCCAATGGGAGAATGGTATGGTTATAGGCCTGCGCCAGGGCATTTCCCACCTCGTAGCGCATCCTATGTTCATGTTCAGCCGCAATAATCTCCCGATAAACTGAAGGATGTTGATCTTCTAACCATGCGGCCAACGTCGGACCCAGATCGTAACTAATAGAAGCAAAATTGCCCGCCTCGGCGTTGGGGCGGTAACATTCAGCAGTAATCTTCTCATTAAAATTCGCATAAGGTGTTGCTTCAGGTTCGACCGGTAAGATGCCAGTAAATGGATTTTCACGTGGGGGCTGATAAAAATGTCCGTGCAGACAGAGGTAAACACGACCCGTTTGCGGGCTTATAGCAGCGTCTTCAATAGAATCTTTAATCATATAACCAACCTTTCTGGTAAACAGCAGAATCAATACTGTCATTACCAGAGCAAAGCAGAAATTCCCCTTTATCTAGTCTAACGATTAGAACAGGCTACAAGGATGCATTTCTTCCCAACAGGATATGAGGTTAAGAGGAGGGCACTCTCCAGGCGCGGACCCCATGGGCCGACCAATGTAGAGCGGGGAGGCACACCCCGCCCTGTTATGTCCTTCCTCCGCCCTACCTGGCAAGTCGAGATCTCACGAAGGCAATACGCCGAGGAAGGACCATTATTACCGATTATTGCAAACTTACGCGCTTAATCCTTGTAGTGCGCCACGTAGCGCGCCACCACCATGGGCACTCAAGATGAATTCCTCGTAAGCTTCGCGCAACTTAGGATAGCGCAGCAGAAAGAAGCCTGCATACTCCTGCGACAACGGACGAGGCTGGCGCAACAGGCGCATATTCACTTCTTTCAAAAGGCGATTCCCCTTCTTGCCATTGCAGTATTTGCAAGAGGCTACGAGATTTTCCCACGTGCTGGTACCGCCGCGTGAACGCGGGATAACATGATCAAGCGTCAGATCACGGCTACGTTTCCCGCAATATTGACACGTTTCATCATCGCGCAGCAGGATATTCGCCCGGGACGGATGTAGAGCCACACGAGGCACCCGTACATTGGCCAACAACTGCACAATAACGGGCCGTTCCAGCTCAAGACGTCGAGCTTCAATACTCTCTTCGATCAAACTACGAACACTCTCGTCTACGAAGGTGACTTTCTGTTTGGAAAGCAGCACAATGAGACGACGCTCAGGGATGACCGAGAGAGGCTGTAGCGAGGAATTCAATACAAGAACAGGCATGAATGGCTTCCTTTCCTCTCTGTCACAGCCGATAATCACAGCAGACAGCGAGGAAGAAGCGGAGGCGCAGGATAGGGAAGGGAAGTGACCCACCCCCTCAGCTTCTACTGCGGTCTGTGGTGACGACTAGATGGATACGGATACAAGCGTCTTGCACGTCCAGGTGAGCATGGCACAACGGTACATTTACTACTTAATGGCTGGTCTATCAATAGATCGCCATAAGCAGGCATCAGATCACAACATCCTGCCAAAGCAGCCGGGTGTATCTGATACGTCCGCATTCCAAAACTCCTTATACTTTCTTCTGTAACCTGATAACGTTTCGCGACACTTCATAGCTTGTGGTTCCCTTATCCGGGTGAACATCAAGGAATTAAGTGTGCCATCCTGGTCGGGGTGAGAGGACTTGAACCTCCGACCTCAGCGTCCCGAACGCTGCGCGCTAGCCGACTGCGCTACACCCCGGTTTGACAATCCGTGCAAGTACTATCTTACTGACCCTACATTGGACAATAATAATTGCGCCAGCTACACCTGAGCATTGCTGCTAAGCGATTCTAGCACACTCCCTGCTCAAGTGTAGTATAGCATACGCCGTCAAGATTTCGCAATAGGAGAAAAAGGCTCGTGTCATCCGCGCGTTAAAAGCACATAGAACAAAATCAGGCAGCCAAATGCCAGGTAAATTGCGCCAAAAATATAACCAATAACCATGCCAGCCGCCGCTATTTCTTTCGACCACAACAAGCCCGCAACTGTCCTGGCTCTGTGCTTACCAATATGCCCAAAGATAACCGCGAGAATTGCTGGCACAAGCGTCACCACAACGGGTAGAAACATTGTAAAAGAGAAATTGTTTATCCCAAAGTACATTCCCAAAAAAGAAGATGCTATAAAGGAGAATACAGGTAACATTATGCTCAGAATAGCCAGTGAAATGCTGGCAACCGCCATAGGATTCCCTCTTTTTTGAGTCGCAGGACCTCTATATACCCTGGATGTTGTAGAAGTGGCACCTGTACCTGGAGCAGTCCAGCCCAATTGGGTCAACCGCCCCATACTCGTTGCTCCTGCTGCTGCCGCTATAACTGCCCCTGACCCCCCAATCGCATCCACCGTCTGCTGTGACTGAGCCATAGCTGCCACCTGCCGCTGCGCTCCGCGCAGCCCTCTGACCGGCAGGCCTTGCCAGTATTGCATGGACCAGGATTGAGCGCTACGTTGTAGCTCCTCTTTCACAACAGTAATACTCTCAGGCCGCTTTGCTGCGTCTACCTGCACCATTTGCATAATCAGTCTCTCAAGATCGCAAAGCTCAGGCTGATCCTCTACTTGCAGAGCAGCAAAGTGAAAAGGTGTTTGCGAGGGATCATCCCCTGTTAACAATTGATGCAGCAGCACACCAAGACCATAGATATCAGAGCGCGGAGTTGTTTGTGCTTTGCCATATTGCTCTGGCGCGGCATAACCAGGAGAGCCAAAGGGGATGGTATCTTTAGCCTGCCCCGGCTTGAAATGACGTGCAATACCAAAGTCAATGAGCGCAATGCCTCCACCAGGCCTGAGCATAATATTGGCAGGTTTGAGATCGCGAAAGATAATGGCTGGCTGGCGCGAGTGCAAGTACTCAAGCACTACGCAAAGCATGATGCCGATTTCAAGTACCTCGCCGGCAGCAAGCCGGGATGCCGGCATAGTCTCCAGGTGCTTCTCTAACGTTATCCCTTCGATGAAATCCATCACCAGGTACCAGCACTCACTGTCGGAGAAGTGGTCGTAAATGCGCGGAAGATCGGGATGCTTCAGTCCCGATAACAGGGTCATTTCACGATTAAAAGCTTCCGTGGCCTCAATTACTTCTTGAGGCCTTAAGCCGCTCAACGTGATCGCCTTAATTGCTACCGTGTAATCGTCATAGAGGGTATCTACCGCTTTATAGACGGCACTAAAGCCTCCTTTACCTACCTGGGACAGAATACGATAGCGCTGGTGCAGCAAATGATAGCCATGCATCGACGCCTCTTGTGGAAGAGGAGCCGTAATTTTCAAAGATTGTCCGCAGGCAGAGCACGCCCCAACCTCTGCTGGATTGGCCGCCCCACAGTGTAAACAATAGCGATCAGCTAAGAACATGCGTTTTACCTGACATCTCCAATTGACGGGCAAACAAAATTGGTTCTCTATACAGTATAGGCGCACTGCTTCCTAAAAAAGTAGGGGCGAATGACCTATTATTTGCGGCTCATTTCCCGACGTTAAAGCGAAAATGAGCGATATCTCCGTCATGTATGACGTAATCTTTCCCCTCAAGCCGGAGCAGTCCTTTTTTCGCTGCGGCAGCGAACGAACCACACTCCATAAAATCCTCAAAGCGCGTCACTTCCGCGCGAATAAAACCTCGCTCAATATCCGAATGAATCTTGCCCGCTGCTTCTGGCGCCTTCGCACCTTTCGTCACTGTCCAGGCACGCACCTCGTCCTCGCCCGCCGTCAAAAACGTAATCAGATTCAGCAGTCGATAGCCGACCTGAATAACGCGATCAGTCCCTAGTTGTGGGAGTCCCAGCGACTCCAGGTACTCGTGGGCATCTTCTTCGGATAGTTCCGCCAGTTCGGCCTCCAGCCGCGCGGAGACAGCAGCAACCTCAGCTCCTTCAGTTTTGGCACGCCTGGCAATGGTCGCGATCCCTTTCAATTCACCTTCCAGGCCATCGACATCCACGTCCTCTCCACCAGCTATACGTTCCAGCACATCATTCGCGGCTCCCAAAACATCCTCACTGACATTCAACACAAACATACGTGGCTTCAAAGTCAGCAGAAAAAGTTCATCCAGCACCGCGTGATCCTGCGCAAGCAGCTCAACCTGGTTGACCATCCTCAGCTCGTTGAGCGCTTCTTGCAACAACTGCAATACCTCTAATTCTTGCGCATATTTCTTATCACCAGATTTCGCGGCCTTCTTTGTGCGCTCGATACGTTTCTCTACCGTCGCGAGATCGGTCAAAGCCAGCTCGGCATACAGACTGTCCAGGTCACGATTCGGGTCGATATCACCATAAATGTGCGGAACGTTGCTATTTACAAAAGTGCGCAGTACAATCGCTAATGCATCGGCATTGCGAATATGCCCCAGGAATTCCGCGCTCAATCCTTCGCGTTTCTCCTTATGCGACTGTGCGGCCTGTCCCATACCCGCTACATCCACAAACTCTATCGTTGTAGGTGTGACCTTCTTTGGATGAAATATATCCGCCAGCGGCTGCAGCCGCGCATCTGGCACCTGGATAACCGCCAGATTCGCTTGCACAGTACTTGTCGCATAGCCGCTTATCGGCGCGCCAGCCTTCGTTAACGCGTTAAACAGCGTTGTCTTCCCACTTTGCGGCAAACCAATAATACCTATAGTAAGAGCCATTTCAATGTTATTCCTTCTTTACGTTTCGCTCTCCCGAAAACACAGCGTATTTTTCCATTGTTGCTTGAGTTTTTCGAAAGTATTTCTGTCCCATCTATTTTACTACGTCTGGCCACTGTTAGCACGCTTTTCATCATGCAGAGCAGGGCTTTGATCTTGACGTAAAGTCAACTACACACTACAATATGGACAGTCAATATCTATTCCCTGCTACTGGATGGAGGAAACCTTCTATGCCTTTGTATGAATACTACTGCTCAGACTGCAGATCCAAATTTGAACTTCTTGTCAGCCACCAGCACGCCGATGACATTGTCTGCATGAAATGCCATAGCGAAAAAGTTCGCCGTCTCCTTTCCGTCTTCGCCTCTCCTCACAGCAGCAGTGATGATAGCAGCTACGAAGAAATGGCATCATCTATGGGCAGTTGTGGTTGTGGCGGCGGCAGTTGTGGCTGCAATTAAACCGGCCAGGTTCATTCATCATGTTCAATAAAGTCAGTTATCGGCGCGGCGTGATAGAGGGCATTATCCTCTTCACACTGGGTCGGCTGGGCTCGTTGGTAACACCCGCCTTTTTCCCCGATTGGCTCTACGTGGCCGTTCCCCTGCTCTTTCTTGTATTCGAATACATATTAGGATCGGTATGGACAACGCGCCGTATAGTATCGACGAAACGTGAACGCCTGAGCAAACGCTTCTGGTTACTTGGTCCGCGTATGGCGGCAATTTGCCTGGCGATTGATCTGGTGATTACCCTTACCTGTGGTCTCTCCGTAAACGCTTTCGGCGGAGTGCAGCAAGGACCTGCCCTCTGGCGACTCTTCATCACAGGCCCAAATCACCTCAGCCTGCTTGAGCTTGGTTTCTACGAGCTAAAAAGCGCCGCTCTCCTCTTTTCCTTCTTCACCCTGGATGTCGTCTGTACCCGGTTGGCGATGGGTGGCTTTCTACGCTTTACCATGCCCTCTGGAGGTAATAGGGTAACACTGTAAGAAATCTCCCCTTAATCTATCTGTGCCTTCTGCAATTTGCCACTGTAGTCTGTGTAGACCACTTTCCATTCGGTAAAAGCATCAAGCCCTGCAATACCGGCTTCGCGATGTCCGTTGCCAGTGCCACGATTGCCACCAAAGGGGAATTGAATCTCCGCGCCCGTCGTGCCGGAATTGATATACAGAATACCCGTGGTAATATCGCGCATCGCCCGCTGAACGCGATTGATATCCTGCGTGTAAATGGCGCTCGACAAACCAAATTTGCTGTCGTTGTTGACGGCGATGGCCTCTTCAAATGATCCCACCTCGATAACCGAGAGCGTCGGGCCAAAGATCTCTTCCTGGGCCAGGCGCATTTCTGGACGCACATCGGTAAAGAGCGTGGGGCGATAGAAGTGCCCTTTGGCCAGTTCACCCTCGTTGGCGATAGACCCGCCTGTAACAAGCGTCGCCCCCTCGGCCTTACCAATCTCGGTATAGCTATGAATCTTCTCAAGCTGCGCCGCATTGATGACCGGGCCAACATCGACCATTTCATCCAGGCCATTCCCCAGCCGCAATTGTTCAATCCGTGGCACCAGCTTCTTAAGCAATTTCTTGCGCGCTGCACTATGTACGATTACACGGCTACAAGCAGTACAGCGCTGTCCGGTTGTCCCGTAGGCGCTCCACAAGATACCTTCTACCGCCAGGTCGATGTCGGCGTCATCCATCACAATCACGGCGTTTTTGCCGCCCATCTCCAGTGAAACACGTTTGAGCGATTTCGCCGCCTCGATGGCAACATGTCGCCCCGACTCCGTGGAACCGGTGAAAGAAACAACCGCGACATCAGGATGGTGCAGCAACGCCTCACCAACCGTACCACCTGGACCGAAGACGATATTCACAACTCCATCCGGTAAACCTGCCTCATACAGGATTTCGACTAATCGCAGTGCGCTCAAAGGCGTATCACTGGCCGGTTTAATTACCACCGTGTTCCCGGCGACAAGCGCGGGAAACATCTTCCACGTGGGAATAGCGATAGGAAAGTTCCACGGCGTAATGCAGGCCACAACGCCAATCGGGTCACGCGTGGCAATGCCTGACTTATGCGGCAGTTCGACAGGAACGCTATATCCAAAAAGCCTGCGCCCCTCCCCGCCCATATAATAGGCCATATCAATGCCTTCCTGCACATCGCCCCGCGTCTCTTTGAGGACTTTACCCATCTCCTGCGTCATCGTACGCGCCAGTTCCTCTTTATAGCGCGTTAGATACTCTCCAACTCTGAAAAGAAGCTCTCCGCGTTTAGGGGCCGGTACCAGCCGCCATGTATCAAAAGCAGCCCGAGCGGCAGCTACGGCGGCATCCGCCTCAACCTTTCCCGAGAGAGGAAAGTGGCCTATCAGTTCGCCGGTGGCAGGATTGAAATTGGGAAATGTCTGGCCGCTCTGCGCGCTCTGTGACTTTCCCCCGATGTGATTTTGAAATACTCTGGCTGTGGTGGTCATGAGGTAATCTCCTGTAGTTTGTTCCGAAAAATCAAAAAACACGCTATCAGTATATCTCATGCAATGAACTGATAACGTGTTTTTTATAAAATGTTAGAGAATGCTTTTGTTGAGGGTTGCCAGGAACTCCATGTTATTGTTTGTTTTGGACATGTGTTGTAACAACGCTTCCATTGCTTCCAGGCCGCGCTGGTCGGCCAGCGTCGAGAACATACGGCGCATAACAACAACAGCACGCAGAGTCTTATCGTCGAGGAGTAGTTCTTCGCGGCGAGTGCTGGAGAGTGAGATGTCAATAGCGGGGAAGACGCGGCGTTCCGCGAGCTTGCGGTTTAGTACCAGTTCCATGTTACCGGTACCCTTAAATTCTTCGTAAATTACATCATCCATACGGCTACCCGTATCTACAAGAGCAGTGGCGATAATCGTCAAGCTGCCGCCCTCTTCGATTTTACGAGCCGCTCCAAAGAAGCGCTTTGGTGGGAACAATGCGCTCGGATCAAGACCTCCGGAAAGCGTACGCCCGCTTGGCTGCACTGCCAGGTTATAAGCACGGCTCAAGCGTGTGATACTATCCAGCAGGACCACTACATCACGTCCACCTTCTACCAAACGTTTGGCGCGTTCCAGCACCATCTCAGCAACACGTGTATGCGCCTCGGTGGGCTCATCGAAGGTTGAACTAATTACTTCTGCACGCACCGAACGCTTCATATCGGTGACTTCTTCAGGCCGCTCACCGATCAAGGCAATCATCAAATGGGCATCATTATAGTTTTCAGTAATCGAGTTAGCGATAGATTTGAGCAGCATGGTCTTACCAGCCTTTGGCGGGGAGACGATCAAACCACGCTGACCGCGCCCAATGGGGGCAACCAGGTTGATAATGCGCCCGGAGATATTTGAGGGGCCTGTTTCCAGGTCAAACATCTCACGGGGGAAAATCGGGGTTAAGACATCAAAATGGGGACGACGTTTAGCAACTTCAGGATCTACACCGTTAATGGCTTCAACTCGCAAGAGGCCGTAGTACTTTTCGTTATCCTTGGGAGGACGAACCTGGCCAGAGACCATATCGCCGGTGCGTAAACCAAAGCGGCGAATTTGGGACTGGGATACATATACGTCCATATTCCCTGGAAGGAAACGCTCTTGCCTGAGGAACCCGAAACCATCTTCCACAATTTCCAGCACGCCAGCGCTGAAGATATTCCCCTGCTGTTCGGTGTTGGCTTGAAGAAGTCGGAAGACGAGGTCTTGTTTTTTGAGGGGGGTGTAACCTGAGAGTTCGAGGTCGCGAGCGATGTCGCGCAGCTCAGTGATAGTTTTTGTTTCTAGCTCTGCGATATTCACGTTATGTTGGGCGAAGCAAATCCGTTGGGAGCAACACGCCCATTCTCCTTTCTGCAATGAACCCTGGCATGTATGGTGGGAAAATTACCTCTGTTACATATACGAGTCCAGGTTCTTTTTTGGGAAATACCTTAAAACTTGTGGTGACAACGATGCTTTGTTCATGGGAAATGCAAGAGGTGTCGGCCAAAGTGTCTATGACAGGGTCACATACTACAACACACATACGGCCAGTATAGCGGGACTATTGAATGGGTGCAGTACATACCTCTGAAGCTAGCTTGAATATACCACAAGCACACATAGAAGTCAAGGAATTTTCGCTGTTTTGCATAAATCTGCCGCTATTTACGTAATCGCCAGCGCCATTAACAATCGACTCGTCAAGTTCAATGATGCTTCGTAATGCCAATACCTACCAAATATGTCAAATGACCCATGCTTTCATGTCCAAATTCCGCTATGCTTGTACGTATAAAGAATAGATACACAGGAAGGAGTTGTAGATCATGAACGCACAATGTCTTACAGCCGGCACAGAGCTTAATGCAAACGCCGTCTATCCAGGCACAGCCATGACTGAGAACCTCATTGCAAATACCTCGATAAGAGAGGATTGGTTTGCAACTATCCCTGTGCTTCCAGCGATAATAACATACAAGACGCCTGATGAGGAAGAACTGCACACTTCATTCGAGCATGCCATCAGTGGTCGACTCATTGCTGTAAACAAACGGCTGAGTCTCATCAGCGGCCCTCTCACTACATCTGAACATGTACATTTACAAATCACGCGGCCTTTGCAACAAACGTATATTACAGCCAACGAGGCCAATCAAAATCCATCCCTTCTCTCTACAAGCCGGGCACATACCATGTGGTTGAGAGCTACCTGGCAGCGCATGATCCTGCTCGCCAGCCTGGCTATGATATTCCTCCTCGCAGGCTTCGATATTATGGGTCTCCTTGTCTTACATTCCCATTAATGACCTTTACTCTACACTTGACCGAACCTCCAATATACCGTAATGTATACCAGGGATCAGAAAACGTAACACAATACAGTAACTCAAATGGAGGGCAAGTGCAACAGCAAACAAGAAGAACGCAATTTTCTTCTCGACCTGGTGGGGGTATCCCTAATATAACCTCCGCGGTAGGCATAGAAGAAACTGCTGGTCGCTTACGCGCCAGGCGCAGTTCCCTCTTTACGCAGACGGTCATCTGGGTAACAGGGCTGATCTGCCTCGCACTGCTCTTTAGCTCACTGGCCCAGGCATGGTCCAACAGCCAGTTGATGCAACGTGTTGCTAGCGCACAGCAGCAGTATCAACAGGTTCAGGACAAGCACGACTATCTCACAAAACTGGCGAATTATTACAAAGACCCGTTTGTCGTCGAAAACGAAGCTCGCCAGCAACTTGGTTATGTCCGGCCGGGAGAGTACCCGGTCATAATCGTAAGCTCAACCAGCCAGCAGCAGCCCATCGCTATATATCACCAACAACCTCCTGCACCGCAAAGCTACTGGCTGGAATGGTGGAACGCCTTTTTTGGTAACTAGTGTAGGTTTTGATATGTCCCTGATTTTCTTTCCCTATCTGGGGAACGGCAGAAAGCCTGGCAACTGTCAAAAAAGTCCCGATCAGCTTGACAACAAGTGCTTATAGTTGTATAACATCAAAGTAACATTGTAGATACAATGAGGAAAAAAGCGTGAAACCATACTACCCCTGTACAGAACCAATTCTCGTGATGACTCAGCTCCAGTTTTGGCTGGAGCTTCTTGGATTTGGACTTGTCAGGCGTTTCGTTGTTTGAATAGATTTTTCTTTTAACGGAACGCACTTGATAGGCGTTCCTTTTTTTATTACATATCAAAACCAATGAATTCATTTTTATTGTTCGATTGAAGGAGTACATGTATGCGTCCATTAATAGGCATACCTTGTCAGGCAGACTACCGTGAAGGGTCTGGCCGTCCCATCTATTGCAATAATCGCTCCTACGTCCATGCTATTGAACACGCGGCTGGTGTTCCTGTGCTTATTCCTATGGTTAACGATCTTGGAACGCTTCATACCCTTCTTGAACGCCTGGATGGCATATTATTCTCAGGTGGAAGCGATATCCAACCCGTGCACTATGGCGAAGACCCTCATCCCCTGCTCGGCAAAGTAGATCAGGATCTCGACGAGCTAGAATTAACAATGGCGCGCTGGGCATTAAAAGAAAATATACCCACCCTTGGCGTTTGTCGTGGGATGCAGCTTGTCAATGTTGCTCTCGGTGGTACCCTCTACCAGGACGTAGATGCTATGGCTTCACCGACTATCAAGCACAGTAAGCGTGATTTGCCACGCAACACGCTCATACACAGCATACACATCGAAGAGGGCAGTATGATGGAGGAAGTCTTCGGCACACGCGAACTCTGGGTCAATAGTCTCCATCACCAGGCAGTGAAAGAGCCTGGCCATGGAGTACGCATCAGCGGACGCGCCGAAGACGGCATTGCGGAACTACTCGAAGTTCCTGAAAAACACTTTGTCGCCGCGGCCCAGGGTCACCCTGAAGAAATCTATATGCTCGAACCTGTCTGGGCCAACCTCTTCAGCGCCTTTGTGGACGCGTGCAACACCCGTAACAAATCAATGTTTGTCATGGATAGCTTGCAGCCAGCTCTCGGCGCCTGAACAATCTATACATATCGTCTGAGGTGTGGGACTTTTCCCCACACCTCATTTTTGTTGACATGCAATCAGACTTTCACCCACCCCATTTTATTGGCGCGAGGCACAGCAAGCGGATTATTGCTGTTCAACACGTTCTTCGCGAGAAAGCCGCTGCTGCAGGTGAAACTGACCAATTTCTTCAAACTCGGCTTCCATATCCCCGCGCACAAGAAGTTCTGCTTCCGGTCGTGAAATTCCCATCTGCCGCGCGTAGGTGATAATCCGGTTGACATAGGAGCGGCTAATCTCAGCACGCTGCCACTTTAAATCGGGCATCGGTCGCAGGTTTAAGAGCGAGAAAGGGTGAAATTCATGTTCGCGAAGGGCAAGCGACATCAGTTGAGCATACTCGCTCACCGCCTGGCAGGTCATAGGGAGAGTAAAAAAGCGGGGTTGCGTGCTGGAAATAATCAATACGCCCGCGATACATCCCGCGCGCGTCACCGGATAAGCACAGGCGCTGCGCTCAAAATTGTCAATCTCAACCTGTGTACGCTCACTTTCACTGAAATTGTCCCACGTTTGCAGGCGATCAAGCATAGCTGCATTTCCCGCCAGGGTAGTGCTCCCCAGGTATGCATGATTCTCAAGCGCGAAAGTCCAGGGATAATTTCCTCGCATGGTTATTTCAACCAGTGAGTGCACACCATCCTCACGAGCAGGCATCAATTGCGCATAAGTAATTGCTAGCCCCCGGCGTTCAGCGTCAAAGTGCAGCAGTGCATGTTCAAATATTGCCTGGGTAATTTGCCACTGACGGGCGTCATCATCAATAACCGTCGTAAACAATTCCATCACGCGCCGGTAGATATCTTTATGAACCTCGAGCAAATCAGCGCGCTCTCGATGTCCGTTCTCAGCCTCAACGGGGCGTTCTGGCGTCTCCTGAGTAGGCACAATAACTTCCTTGTGCCTCTTTGGGCGTCCCCGCCTTCTCGACTGCCCTGCTGAATCATCCCCAGGATTCATGTTACATTCCCTTCTTCAACACAAAAATACACTACGATACAAGATACAGTGTTTTTGATTATTAGCAGAATGGCCTATGAGTAGTATACCACAAAACATACATATTGTTAATCGTAGCTCTTCAAACGATATGCAGGGAACGGATAGCTCCAGTAATGTATTTTTCGCCTCATTCCAGCCAGATGTGCTACCTCATAGTATACAATGTAAATCATAAAAGTACTACATTGTTAAACATATATTGCCTTTTCAAATTATCACCTGTTATACTTTCATCACATTTAAAACATCCTGGCGCTCCAAATAATTTCATGAGACGGGGGAATGGTTATGGCAACCAACAATACTGTTCACGTAAACGAGTGTGGTCTATCTCTCAACGCTATTGAATGGCTCGTAACACACCACAATAGCAAAATCATTGAGCGAAGGCAGATGATTCGAGATCTCCAATTAAAAAAAGGTAGTTTCGTCGTTGATGCAGGCTGCGGACCCGGGCTATGGACACCACTACTGGCCGAAAATATCGGACCACGCGGTCGCATTATCGGCGTAGATATTTCGGCGGAAGCTTTGATCACAGCGCAGCAGCGCAGTCAAAAACAATGGTACCGCAGGCAAGTACAGTATAAATACGCTGCCCTGGAAGAATTACCGATCACTCCAGGCTCTGCCAATGTTATTTTTAGCGCGAACGTGAGTCAATACCTGCAGGAACCAGTAAAAACTTTTGCGGCCATGGGGCGCTATTTAACCAATGGGGGACGCCTCGTAATCAAAGATATAGACTTCGGTACGCTGCGCTTTCATAATATTGACCCTGGCTTGCAGGCGCGGGTCGTCCAGGCTCGTGAACAATGGGAACTGTTGCGTCTGAACGAGGATTATATCTTCGAAGATAGTTGGGTTGGCTCAAAGCTCGCGGGCTACCTCCGTGCTGCCGGTTACGAAAATGTTCAGGAAAAGAGCTACCACATTCAACGAAAATACCCGCTATCCAGGGATTTTCGTTGCTATTTACAAGGCATAGCCGAGTGGTTCGTCAGCGAAGGAGCACCGCTGCTTGCAAACGAGGATCTTACTGATTGGTTACAATGTTTTCTGCATGAGACCAGGAACGTCCTGGACCAGGAGTCATTCGTCAGCGAAGAGACAGAGTTTATTGTAACCGGCGTCTGGAATAAAAACCCTGTAACCAATATACGCTATTTCCAAATGCATGCCACCGTAGAAGCCTGAACACTATCTCCCCTTCCAGCTACACAATACACATAAAAAGAAACGGCCTGTCCAGGCCGTTTCTTTTTATGTGTATTGCTCCCCTATTCAACTTCCTACGGTGTGTTATTCAACTGCTCAGCTATCATCGCTATAGCAATATCACCTACTAACGATTGCAGTTGACCATGAAGTTGACCCATGTTCTCCATACGAGCCGTGATGAATTCATGCTGCGAGGTCCCGCTGGCCAGGCCAGTCAGACCACGCTGGGCAGCCTCATACTCTTCACTAATCTGCGATAACAACCTTGCTACTTCACTCCGCTGCTCCTGAGCTCCTAGCATAGTTTCCCTCCCAATTACTGCAGTGATCTCCGAGCGACTGATAATGACAATTGATGTGATGATTCCAACAGGCAAATGTGTGATTGTTCTAACAATGTTATTATTTGTTGGATACAAAAACCAAACACATATCCACACATATATAGTATGCATGATATGCAGCCTGTTGTCCAGTGTTTTGCCGTTCTTTTTTATCAATCAGATTCTTTTGGTGTGATATTGTACATATTTTCGCAAATGTACATACATTTGCATATATACAAAGTGATGTACTCAGTTGAAGAGACGAATGCAGCGAGGAAATTTAAAAAGTTCGAGCATCAATGGGCGAGGATGATTGATCCTCGCCCATTGATGCTCATTGCTCTTAGAAATTCGTGCTTTACCCCGATTCCTTCGAGTTTTATTATGCAATGCTTAGTTGCGTAATGGTTTCCCCGTCATCAAAATCGCCTGCATTCTATCCTGCGTCTTTTCCATGCCGCAGAGTGCAAGGAAGGCTTCCCGCTCCAGGTCAAGGACATACTGCTCAGTGACCGGGGTCACGGGCGAACATTCTCCACCCGTCAGCACACGAGCGAGATGACGAGCAATCACCGCGTCATGCTCGCTCACCTTTCCTGTCACCAACAGGCCGTCAACCTGCTGTTCCAACACCAGGCGAGCGCCCGGCCCTGGCAGGATCATCATTGATGGCTGAGCGGGCTGCCACTTTCCCGCTGCTTGAGCATCAGCCAGGCGTATAGCATCGGCCCTGGCATCACGTAGTAACAGGTCACGATTCGTTGTAATGGCATCGCTTTTTCGCAGAAAACGCAGTTCCTGCGCTTCTACCGCGCTGGTAGAGACAGTGGCTACGGCAATGATCTCAAAAGCGCGGCGCGAGGGCGCAAACGACCCCCCAGTCTTGCCCGCTTTTTGACTCTCCAGACTGGCTCCGTGGCGTAACAGCAGTTCTTTGCAGCCACCTCCCGCCGGGATCAGGCCAACTCCCACCTCAACCAGGCCAATATAGGATTCTGCGTGAGCCCGCGCGTGGTTAGAGTGCATGATGATCTCACAGCCGCCTCCCAGCGCCCGGCCTGCCGGCGCCGCAACAACCGGAATAGGACTATATTTCAGCAACTGGTGCGCCTGCTGCAGTCCATTGATTGCCCCTTCCAGCAACTTCCACTCGCCCTGCCTGGAGCCCATCAGCATGAGCAGTATATTGGCCCCTGCTGAGAAGTCCGCTGCCTCGTTGCCGATAACTACAGCCCGGAACTGCTTCTGACCTTCTTCAGCAACATAGCGCAACATCTCAATGATGCTCTCATCAATCGAGTTCATTTTCGTATGGAACTCGACACAGGCTATCCCGTCGCCCAGGTCGATCAACGCGGCAGAGCCATTATCTCGTATAAGCCCACCCTTGGTACCGCCGGCAGCCCCCGCCGCTGTGACGCTTTTCAGCGCCTCCAATGAGATCGTGCCCTCAGGTGTTGGCACTGGTTTGTAGCTGCGCGTATGAAAATCAAAGTACTGCCGCTGTCCTGCCTTACCAATATAGAAAGTGCCCCGGCCATCCACCTGGACGTGCCGTACAAGTTGCGGCATCTCCCGGCCTTGAAGCACTTTTTGCATAACATCGGGATGTTGCAGCAGTACGTCCCAAACCTCGAAGCTGCCCATATCAAAATTAAAGCCCCAGCGCATGGCTTCATCGATAGCGACAATGCTATCAGCGATCTCCGCGGCCAGGTTCGCTGCATAGATCAGCGAGTCCGCTGTTGTCTGTCTCGCTAATTGTGCTGCCCGGTCATCTCCAGACAGGATAGTCAACATGCGCTTTGCCGGGTCGCTGTTATTGCGCGCCTCTCCGAGGGAAGGGTAGCGCACCTTCTGCTGCGGCTGGTACTCCAGGGTATTCAGGTTAAGTTCCAGGATGGTCGACTCGCCCCCTGAATTTTTGACGCGTTTATAAAAGCCCTGGCCACTTTTTTCACCGAGCCAGCCGCGGCGAATCATCTCACGGACAACCTCCGGCATACGGAAGGTCTCACGCTGGGGATCCTCTGCCGCATTTATGTACAGGTTATCGGCGACGTTGACCAACGTATCCAGGCCGGACAGGTCAGCGGTGCGGAAGAGCGCCGATTTAGGCCGCCCCATATTTGGCCCCAGGATGGCATCGACCTCGCTGATACTATAGCCTTCGCTCAGCGCATAGCGGATCGTCGCCATAAAGCCGTAGGTGCCGATACGGTTGGCAATAAAGTTGGGGGTATCCTTGCAAAAGACCACGCCCTTGCCAAGCACTTCCGTGGCGAATTGCTGCATATACCGCAACAATGCTGGATCTGTGTCAACGCCGGGCACAATCTCCAACAGGCGCATGTAGCGCACAGGGTTGAAGAAGTGAGTAATCAAGAAGTGCTGGCGGAAATCCTCGCTGCGCCCCTGGGTAAGCATGTGCGCGGGCAGTCCAGATGTATTGGAGCTGATGATTGTGCCCGGCGTCAGCACTTGCTCAACCTTCGTGTACAGGTTGTGCTTGATATCCAGCCGTTCGACGACCGCCTCGATAATCCAATCGACATCGGCCAGATCCTCAAGGTCGTCCTCGATATTGCCCACTGTCACAAGACTGGCAGCGCGTTTACTATAAAAAGCCGCGGGCCGGGCTTTGAGCGCCTTTTCCAATCCCATGCGCGCTATTTTATCGCGGTCTTTTCCGGCATCCGGCGGCACGATATCGAGCAGCAGGCTGGGGATCCCCACGTTAGCGAGATGCGCGGCAATTGCCGCTCCCATCACTCCCGCGCCTAGCACCGCCGCTTTACGAATATGATATGTCATAACTACGCCAGCCTCTCGATAATCGTCGCCAGTCCCTGGCCCCCGCCGATGCACAGTGTGGCGATACCAAACGTTTTATCCTCGCTTTGCAGGTCATTGATCAGCGTGGCAATAATGCGAGCGCCGCTGCAGCCGAGCGGGTGACCCAGGGCAATCGCGCCGCCATGTGGGTTGAGTTTCTCTACATCGATCCCCATGGCTTTGACGACTGACAGAGCCTGCGCGGCAAAAGCCTCGTTAAGTTCGATGATATCAATATCGCTCAATTGCATGCCAGCTCTCTGCAGCGCCTTTTTCATAGCAGGTACCGGCCCGATACCCATGATATCTGGGCGCACACCTGCTACCGCCATTGTATGCACTTTTGCCAGGGGCGTAATGCCCAGGTCGCGCGCCTTTTGAGCGGACATCAGCACAACAGCGGCAGCTCCATCGTTGAGTGGGCTTGAGTTACCGGCTGTGACGGTGCCACCCTTGATGAAAGCAGGTTCGAGGCTGGCTAGTCTCTCCAGCGAGGTATCGCGGCGCGGCCCCTCGTCAATCTCCATCAAGCTGCCATCCGGCAATCGCACCGGCACAATCTCGCGTCTGAATGTACCGTTATCGGTGGCCGCGAGCGCGCGCTGGTGACTGCGCAGCGCGAAAGCGTCCTGGGCCGCGCGGCTGATGCCGTATTCTCGTGCCAGGTTTTCCGCTGTCATCCCCATCGGAATATAACTGGAAAAGCCGTATTCCAGTTCGCATGGCGGATACGGCGAACTGATCTCCTCACCCTCACGCGGCTTGATGAGGCGTGGGTTGAAACTGGGATTGAAGCCGCCCATGGGCACGCGCGACATACTTTCGATGCCGCCCGCGACAAAGACCTCGCCCATACCCAGCATGATATTCTGCGCCGCCATGTTGACCGCTTGCAGGCTGGACGCGCAGAAGCGATTGACGGTGACGCCACCGGCTGTCTCTGGCAGGCCCGCGAGAGCGCCAACGAGTCGCGCCAGGTTCATTCCCTGCTCGCCTTCGGGAAAAGCGCAGCCAAGAATAACATCTTCGATCAACGAACGATCCAGTTGCGGCACTCGCTCAACGGCTGCCTTGACAGCAAAGGCGGCCAGGTCATCGGCTCGCACATCCTTGAGTACGCCTTTGTTGGCTCGTCCAATTGGCGTGCGCACCGCACTTACGATAACGGCTTCTTCCATGTTCTCTTTCTCCTCTTTGTGGTTATTCATCCGCCCCGGTCTCGCGGATGATCCCATGAGCATGGCCTGTCAGCACCAGCTTGCCATGTTGATTACGGCATTCCCATGATGCAGCCATGTTGATATGTCCATTTACGTGCTCATACTGCGTAATAATAATCACACAACGAATAGTGTCGCCTGTAAAAACAGGCCGTAGAAAATCGAAGACCATCTGACGCGCAATGAAATTCATATCGCCGCCCAGTTTTGTTGGTAGAGTCGCCGTCAGCAGTCCATGCACTAATAAGCGGCCCTGCTCATCTGGTTCGGCATGATGTATACCCTGGTCTCCTGAAAGTTTCCCAAACTGTAGCACCTCATCGACAGTAAAGGTACG
>JBGQJX010000025.1:0-19301 GCA_041499255.1 Ktedonobacteraceae bacterium
CATGGTCTACAAAATGTGTGGTAGAGCAGAGTAGGAGAATAGAAGTAGTATGAACACCACTGTGACCATTGTCCTGGTTGTGTTGATAGCCGCCTTCGCCGTCGCTATCGGGCTGGCGCTACGGCTGTTCCTGGTGCGTCGGCTGAAGAACACTATCCTGGATAACTGGCTGGTGCAGACGCTGGGTGTTGTTGTGTTTGCGCTGCCACTGATAGTTGCCTTATTTACGCTACGTTTTCTCCTGCAAAACAGCCCTTTGAGTAACCTAGTATCTACTTTTCTGACAGGCATACAAAAAGACCTGCCAGATATTACAAAATTTGCCTGGCAAGCTTTCTTAACGGTGGTCGCAATTGTTGTGGGGGTGGGTATAGGGCGCACAGTGATGAAGATGATCATCAACAGCCTGGATAGCAATCGTATCAATATCAACCTGCGCGTCTTGACCGGACGAATGTTCTTCATCCTTATCATGGTTATCGACGTTCTCTGGATACTAGCGATATGGAATGTGGCTATAGATTTTCCTGTAGTGGTGCTCGGTGCAATTACCATCACATTTACCGTCGCATTCCAGGACATTTTGAAAGACCTTGTCGCGGGCTTCTATATTCTGTTGGAGCGTCCCTTCTACATTGGTGATTCGATTACCATTGGCAACATCGCGAATAACCCATTGCACACTGGAGTGGTAGAAAATATCGAGCTACGCGCAACCAAACTACGTATTTCCAGTGGTGAACAGGTAACGGTTCCCAACGCCCTAATCTTTAACGGTATTGTGATCAATAATTCCTTCTATGCGGAGAGACGAGTTACTATTAACGTGACCCTGCCAGTTGAAAAATTTGCCAAAGAGGAAACGCTCAACCTGATCGTCAAGACACTGAAAGAAACGACCCACGTTACAGAGAAGGTGGAGCCGACGGTAATAGTGAGCGGCTATACGGAGAAGCAGGTCATTCTGATGGCGCGTTTCTGGGTGGAGGACAGTAAGTTTGCCAGCATTTCCGAGGTAATGTATACTCTGCGTACGGTGCTCCCCGATGCAGAGCTATCATTAGTGGAATCACCTGGCGGATTTTTATAAGTCAACAGTACTATCATGTTCCCAACGGGAGAAAAGTTTCGTTGCAAAGCTATACATCACAGCAGAACGTGCGGCGCGTCGGCTTGCTCGGAGGCACGTTCGACCCGGTTCATTACGGGCATCTTGTCATAGCTGAAGAAGTACGCGCCGTATGTAAGTTGAGCGAGATGATTTTTGTACCGGCGGGGCAACCACCACATAAAACGGGCGAGAAGGTGACGGAAGCCCGGCAGCGACTTTCCATGCTGGAGCTCGCAATAGCTTCTAATCCACACTTTTCGATCTCTATGGTCGACCTGGAGCGTCCAGGGCCGTCTTACACAGTGGATATGCTCAGGCTTTTACGCCAGCAATGGGAAGAACAAACCGCTATCTACTTTGTTATCGGCTGGGACAGCCTCGAAGAATTTCTGACATGGTATAATCCAAAGGGGATTCTGGAGCAGATAACCCACCTGGTCGCCGTGCATCGCCCTGGACACGTGGAAGAAGAGGGATTTCGAAAGCGAATGGAAGAACGATTACCCGGATTGAAGCAACGATTGCTGACGATACCCGCTCCACAATTCGAAATATCGGGAACAGATTTACGCCGGCGCGTAGCGGAAGGTAGGCCGATAAAATACCAAATACCGGAAGCGGTAGAGCACTTTATTGCACAACATGGACTCTACCAGCAAGAAATGGAAGGCAAACACGTAGATGGCACCGATGCATCTTGAGCTAGGAGATCGATTACGCCTGCGCAAACCACACCCGTGCGGGAACTATGACTGGGTCGTGGTGCGACTGGGGGCCGACATTGGTTTAAGCTGCGAAAAATGCGGGCGCCGCGTCCTTTTACCGCGTTCAGAGGTCGAACGACGCACCAAGCAAATGCTGCCACGGGCGACAAAAACAGATTCTGAGTTCGACACGGATTGAACTATGTCCGGCTATTTTCGGTCATACTGAGGAATGTTACATGGCTGTAAGCGCTCCACGCGATGGGTATCTCACCCTACTGCGAAAGAGAAGTTTTCTCTACTTGTGGCTGGCACAGTTAATATCCATGACCTGCTTTAACGCCTCAAACTATGCCTTGCTGGTACTAATTGAGGAAATGACAGGCTCAACGACACTCGTTGGTCTCGCCATTATCTGTTTTAGTCTTCCCGCGTTGATCCTGGGCGCACCTGCCGGCGTCTATGTCGATCGCATGAATAAACGACGCGTGCTCTGGGGCAGTAATAGCCTGCGCGTTATCGCCACCCTCGTTTTTGTTATCTCGCTCCTGATTAATCGTAATCAGCTTATCCCGATTTACCTGCTGACATTACTGATCTCAGGTATAGGCCAATTCTTTACGCCTGCGGAAGGAGCGTCTATCCCAATGCTGGTGAGTGAAGAAGAGTTGGTGTCCGCGCTCTCGCTCTTCAATGTCACATTCATGCTCTCGCAGGCGCTGGGCTTTATCTTGCTGGCCCCCATCGTGCTGAGTTTGCTGCCGCCACTCCACATATCTTCACTGTTGATCCAGCCAGTGGAAAGCCTCTATTTGATCATTGCTGTCCTCTACGCTGTTTGTGCCGGGCTAGTAGCACTGATTCCGCTCAGAGATTTCAAACGGGAACCACGTGGGAGGCATGGTCCCCACGGTACACAAGTCGGCCAAAGTCGCAGGACCACGCAAAACCTGGAGATTGTCGGCAACATGTGGACGGAAATGTATCAGGGCTGGGTCTTTGTGCGGCGCAACAAAAGGCTCTTCCTGGCGGTCGTCCAGCTTTCGTTCGCAGGAGTGCTGCTGCTGGTAATTGGCGAACTTGCCACACCAATCGTGACGAAATTACTGTTTCTTCAAGCGAACAAGATGGCTTTTATCTTTGCACCGGCAGGTATCGGCCTGGTAGGTGGTTCAGTGCTCATGCCACGTATCATTACACGACTGGGCAAATCGCGTGCCATCTTCGGCGGAAGCATTGCCCTCACGCTGGTGACGCTCCTGCTGCCTCTGCTGACACTGGCGGCAAGGACGCTAGAACCTGACGGGTGGAACGCCAATCCTCTCATCCTGATCAGTGTCGCGCTGCTCATGGTCATCGCAGGGGTCGCCCTGGCCTTTATCAATATCCCCGCACAAACCGCGATGCAGGAGCAATCTCCAGACTGGATCAAGGGGCGTGTTATTGCCCTTCAACTTATGCTGTACAATGCCTTTGCTATTCCCATCATCATATTTATCGGTGGTTTTGCCGACCTCTTTGGGCTGGATCACGTTCTCTACCTGATGTCTGTTTGTGAGCTGGCTTTCGGTATCTGGGGGCTGTACTACGAACGAAAACATGCTATACAATATCCACACGGACCGGTCAACGGAAAAAGAGAGAGAGCAATGGTGGCTGAAACGGAAACAATATCGTCGAAACTGTAAGAAATAGTAGAGGTAGTTCAAGACAGGTTATGGACCCATCACAAGCAGCACAAAATAAACTCTATACCCCCTGGTTGATCATTGCGGGAGTATTTGCCCTGTTCATCCTGTTACGGGTGACCCGGCGTGAACTACGCTCGCGCGTCGATGAGATTGGATACCGGTTGATGGGCAACAAGGGTCTGTTCATCTGGTTCTGGATGAACGCTCCAGGGGTTATCATCCACGAATTAAGTCACGCTATTGTAGTGCTGCTTTTCACACCCTGGGGATTCCGTATCACCAATGTAACCCTGTTCCACATTAAAAAAGTGGAGCATCGAGGGTCAGACAACAGCGTGGTGCAAAGGCAGGCGTTACAACTCGGCGAAGTACAGTATACACGAGTCGAAGGCCGCATTATGACCCACGTGGGTGACGGCTTAAGCGGTGTTGCTCCGCTCTTTGGCGGCATTACCATGTTTTGTTTCCTTTACTGGGTGGCTACCGGGTACAATATCTGGGATTTACACCTGCAGTTCTTTCGCCCTGGCTGGCCATGGTGGACACTGCTCTTCGCCCCATACTTGATTCTAACTGTTACCTCCGAACTCTGGCCCAGTCGTCCGGATTGGCGTGGAGCGCGTCGTTTCGTGATCGGGGTGATCATTCTTACCACGCTGGTGATCTTCGTGCTCTGGTTGACCAAGGTGCTTGTCTTCAACGAGGCGACGTTGCTTGCCACTTCGTCGATTGCCACGCATATTGATTTTGCACTGGCCGTATTGCTGGCGATAGATATTGTATTTTTCATTGTGGCAGAGCTTTTAGCGCGATTAATAAGAAGATGAGGAGGAGATAGCATGGATGCGTTTGACCTTGCCCCTCTTGTTGCCGAGTGCAGTAAGAGGGACAACCATTATCTTGAATTCGTTCGCAAGCCAGCTATCAGCGTTGGACTGTATATGCTGGCAGCAGGAGCGATTGATAAGCAGTCGCCCCATACCGAAGATGAAATTTATTACGTGATCAACGGGCGCGGATCTATTCGCGTGGGGAATGAGGATCGCGCTGTTGAAGCAGGTTCCGTGGTGTATGTGGCCGCGAATGTGGAACATCGCTTTCACTCAATTACTGAGGATTTGACGATATTGGTTGCTTTCGCTCCCGCTGAATATACCAACGCACCAGCCAGGGAAGGCCGGGGCTGAGAGTAATCACCAATCAAATTTATCGATGAGAAACCTGCGGCTGTAGTGCAAGAGAATCGGGCTCCCGTGAGGGCAGACAGCGGGCGCTGAGACAGCGGATAATGCTGTTAAGAGCGCTCGCTGTTCGTCGATCCCCAGGAGGCGACCACGGCGCAAGGCTGAGCGACAGGCAAGGCCAACAAGCAGGTGATCTTCCCAGTCTGTACCATCTTCGGAGGCAATCTCAGCCAGTTCCGGTAGATGTCCCGCAAGTTGTTCCTGTCCAACCCCGCTGGGCACAGAACGGATGAGGAAACTCCGTCCACCAAAACGCTCGCACTCCAGGCCCAGGTCACGCAATACTGGTAAGCGCTGCTCAAAAAGTTCCGCCTGAGAGCGCTTCAACTCAACGACAACAGGCTCCAGCAGGAGAAGCGAGCTGGTCCACTCGCCGTCCTCATCAACCTTTACCCCAATATGCTTGCTGCGCAGGTGCTCGTAAATCACCCGTTCGTGCGCGCGATGCTGATCCACAAGATATAGACTACCATCGGGAGCCTCGGCAAGGATGACCGCCTGTTGTAGCTGCGCAAGGGGGCTGAGTGTCGCCAGTATCTCAGCCGCGCCAGGAGTGGCAGTCTCGGCTTTATAGTCTTCCGCAGATTCCGCGACGTGCAATCCACGACGACGAGGGCCGGGAAGACGACGCTGGTAGACAAGCTCAGGACCTGGGAAATGCGTTGAAGAGGGTAGAGCCGGACTGCGTTCCAGGACAGACTGGACGGCCTGTGTCAACGCGGCTGCCACCTCTGACTCGCGCAAGAGCTTCACCTCCGTCTTAGCTGGATGGATATTCACATCGAGTTCTCCGGGGGGAAGATCCAGGTAAAAGACAAGCAAGGGGTGTCTTCCTTTGGGCAGCAGGGCGCGGTAGCCAACTTCGAGAGCATCCAGTAATGGGCGAGAATGTACCCATCGGCCATTGATATAGAGCTGCATATGCTGGCGGCTGCTCTGTGCCAAAGCTCTGTTGCCAACGTAGCCATTGAGGGCATAGTATTCAGCTCTGGCAGATACAGGGTGCAACATTTCGGCTAATGGGAGCTGGTAGAGTTCAGCAAGGGTGGTAGCGAGGTCGCCCGCGCCGCCAGTTTGCAGAGCAACGGTATCTTCAATGGCGAGGTGAAAGCGGATGCCTGGATAGCCCATGGCAAAACGGCGCATCAGTTGCAGGATATGTCCGGTCTCGGTACGCGTACCGCGCATAAACTTGAGACGGGCAGGGACATTGTAAAAGAGGTCACGCACGGTTACGGTCGTACCATGCAGGCGCGCTCGCCGGCTGCGCCGGGTCACCTCGCCACCACGTAGCGTCAATAGTGCCGCAGCCGATTCTTCACCGAGTTCTTCTGATTCGATAGGTCGACTCACCAGTGTCAATTCAGAGACGGCGGCAATACTTGCCAGGGCTTCTCCACGAAAGCCCAGGGTGTGCAAGCGGCCCAGGTCCTCAAGGGCATTGATCTTGCTGGTGGTATGACGCGCACAGGCGCGCTCTAACTCATCGTCAGGGATGCCATAGCCATCATCGGTGACGCGCACCAGGCGCAGGCCACTGCCACGAATCTCAACCCGTATTTCGTGCGACCCGGCATCGAGCGCATTCTCTACCAGTTCTTTGACCACAGAAACGGGGCGTTCTATTACTTCACCTGCCGCGATACGCTCCGCGACATCTTGCGATAAGAGATGAATGGGGGTACGGGTTAGCACTTCTGGCATCAGTTTTTGTTTCTCTTCTTCTGGATCAAGAATAACAGATTAAGCGCATCAAGAGGTGTAATCGCACAGAGATCAATAGTATCAAGGTCCGCTTGCTGTCCGCTGCTCTGCTCAAAAGCGTGGGCAATGAAACGGGCTTCTTCACTTTGCCATGCATAACGTGAAGGGGAAGGAACTGCCGGAACAACCAGCTGTGTATTGTAAGGAGTGTTATAAGTAATATCTACGTCGTGCCGCCCATTTTCCCCTGTATTATAATGGCCATTGCCATCGGCAATCTTTTTTGCTGCGTCATTACGGGGAGAGAGCGCATCCTGCAATGGGTTGAGTGAATGACCATTGTGCGCGAAGACAAGGGCAGCGCCGGTATGATCTCTGCCAGATTCGAGATAGCGCAATACTTCTTCAGCACGACGTACTATACTCTGCGGCATACCAGCCAGTTTCGCCACATGGACCCCATAGCTGCGTCCAATACAGCCAGGCGTGACGTGGTGCAAGAAAACGATCTCGCCCTGTTTATCGTCGCTGATCTGCATGGTATAAACCTTCAGGTGGGGCAGTTCATCCGCCATCGAGGCCAGTTCGTGGTAGTGTGTGGCAAAGAGCGTTCGCGCTCCCGTGATATTATGCAGGTGTTCAACAACGGCACGCGCGATGGCGAGGCCATCGTAGGTGCTGGTGCCCCGGCCGATTTCATCCAGGATAATCAAGCTATGCTTTGTCGCGTGATGGAGGATGGTAGCCGTCTCTTCCATTTCCACCATGAAGGTGCTTTTGCCAGAAGCAATATCATCTTCGGCGCCTACGCGGGTAAAAATGCGATCGACCAGGCCCAGGCAAGCGCTGCGAGCGGGGACAAAGCTCCCAATTTGCGCCAGAAGCGTAATCAGGGCCACCTGGCGCAGGTAGGTCGACTTACCCGCCATGTTTGGGCCGGTTAAGAGCACAATGCGTTCGCCCTGCTCCGCCTCAAGCGCCGTATCGTTAGGTATGAAGACATCGCCATCGAGGGTGTATTCGACGACCGGGTGACGCCCGGCGACAATCTCCAGACCCAGGCCTTGCTCTACTTTCGGGCGCACATAGCCCTGGTGGGCGGCAACTTCCGCCAGGCACAACAGGACATCAACCCTGGCAACAGCCAGTGCCGTGGCCATCAACTGAGGGTAGTAGATGCTTACCTGGCGCAAGACATCGGCGTAAATGCTGCGCTCCATCTCTTCAATACGCTCGGTGGCGCTAAGGATACGGGCTTCATGCTCCTTCAGTTCGGGAGTGATAAAACGCTCCGCGTTGACCAGCGTCTGCTTGCGCATATAGTTGGAGGGCGCGAGTGCCAGGTTTTTGTTGGTGATCTCGATATAGTAACCAAATACCTTATTGAACCCAACTTTAAGCGTCTTGATGCCGGTGCGCTCACGCTCGATCGCCTCTAAGGCAGCGATCCAACGCCGCGATTCACTGATTGAAGCAATCAGTTCATCCAATTCAGCGTGAAAACCGGCGCGGATCAGTCGTTCGTCGTCTTCGTGCTCACCAGCGACGCGCGCACGAGCTAAGGCTCTGCCGATTAGCTCAACAACCTGCGGGCAGGGATCAAGCGCGTCAGCAAGTTGGGCAAGGAGGGAGGCATTACAGCCCAGCAAGAGTTCGCGCAGACGAGGAATGGTGGCCAGGTAGTCGCGCATGGCGACCACTTCATTGGGGACTGCGCTGCCCTGGCGCATACGACCGGCGATACGCTCCATATCACCCAGGCTTTGTAGGCACATCGTGAAGCGGCTGCGCAAGGCCGGACTTTCGTAGAGTTCCTCAACGCTCTCGAAACGCTCTTCCAGCTGACTCAAGTCGAGGAGTGGCTGGGTCAAGGTGCGACGTAACTGGCGCGCACCCATGGAAGTAATGGTGCGATCGAGGACGCTCAACAGGCTTCCCTGGGCTGTACCACTGCGAGAACCCTGCAAGAGGTCCAGGTTCCGCTGCGTATGAGCATCCAGTATCATATAGCTCGTCGTGCGATAGGAGCGCAAGCCTGTCAAGAGTGAGAGGAGGGCGGGATTCATCTTCTCCAGGTAGGCAATGATAGCACCAGCTGCGGCAACAGCCTGGGGAGCCTGCGCGCACCCATAGGCATCCAGAGATTGCACGGCAAATAACCTGCACAAGCGCGTTGACGAGGCCTCGTGATCAAAGAAATAAGGTGGGCAGGAAGTGATAGTCATGGTTGCAGATGGGAGCTGATACGCATCGGAACGACTGCCCTCGATAACGAGACATTCCGAGGGGGCAAGGCGCTGCAGTTCCGCATCCAGGGCTGCTGGCAGTTCATTGGGGGCAAACCAGGTGACAAGAAATTCGCCCGTGCTGACATCAACGGCAGCAAGGCCGGTCTGCGCGCGCGCAGGAGCGATAGCAACGAGGTAGTTGTTTTGTCTGGTCGGGAGCAGGTTGGGTTCGGAGAGCGTGCCTGCCGTGAGAATGCGGGTCACGGCGCGGTCGACGATGCCCCTGCCGACTTCGCCCACCTGGTCACAGATGGCGACTTTATAGCCGCGATGCACCAGCTTGCCAACGTAATTCTCCAACGCGTGCAAAGGGATACCTGCCAGGGGTACCCTTTCGCTTTCCCCGTAACTGCGAGAGGTGAGAACTATCTGTAGCTCTCGGGCAGTGATACGCGCGTCCTCGTCAAATGTTTCGTAGAAATCCCCCACCTGGTACATGAGGATGGCGTCGGGATACTGGCTTTTCATACGCAGGTATTGCCTGCGCGCGGGCGTTGTCATCAAACCACCCCCTCTGGATACCCCTGCTTTTCAAGTATGGGGAGGAAAGAGGCGCTCCTTCTGGAGGGCTGGTGAGGTGGCATTTCTGCTGCCTGCACGTCCACCAAGCCATAGCTATAGCCATCGCAGAATTGCAGCAACCGACAATACTTGGCGTTGATCCCATCCACCTTACCCACCCGAAACGACCCGCTTGCTCGCACTGCCACTCTGCCCGTATGCACCCCTCTGGTTTTGAGCTGGCTGGGTACCTCCGCTCGCACCAGGTCGCCCGTCTGAAAGCCGCGCACCCGTTTCTGCCGCATTAGATAGCCACGAGGGAAGCCGGAGTCATTGACCAGCGTGCGCCCGTAGCGACCTCGCCCCTGTGCGCTCACGCGCAGTGTGCGCAGCGAGCCTGCCTCCACCCCGGCCAATTCTCCCACACAGAGAGCATCCAGCGCATGCATCTTGACGACCCCAAAGCGCTCTCGGTTCCAGCACGTCCGCCCGCCACTCCAGGTTCCAATCGGCAGGCCCAGGTGCCCCAGGACTTTCACCATCGCACGACGCGTCGCATTGACGGCCGCCACATCTTGCAGAGGAACCCTGGCCTGTGCGGCGATCTCGGGATGGCCGAACTCGGCTGCCGTCCGATCTCCTTTGGCTGCGTTGCAGGCATGACAAGCCAGCACCAGGTTACTGACGGCCGAGGAGCCACCGCGACTGCGGGGCTGAATGTGGTCTAGTTCAAAAGGCACATTCCTGATATCACAATAGGCGCAGCGGCGTTGCCACTTCTCGAGCAGGTAGCTGCGCACTTCCCAGCCTGCCAACGTCCCACGTTGGTACTCGCAGCCACTGATGGAGGGGTTCTGCAACAGCTGTGTATCGAACTTGACATCCTCCACCTCGATATGCCGAAGAGGAGCGAGCCGCTGATAGCGCTGGCTCCAGTGCAACACGTTGTCCACGCGGCTCTGTAAAGAGGGTGGCAACCACCCGGGTGCTCGTCGACGGTTGAAGAAGCGAGGTGCGCGGTAGCGGAGATTGGCGGCTCTCCGGCGACGACGATAGCCTTTTCGTTGCACCAACGACTTGTGAACCTGCTCGCCGTGATGCTCCAGATGCGCCAGGTGCAGAGCGTGATGGAACCGACCTGCCTCCGTCACTTCCTCACGAACCAGGGCGATGCCAGTCGTCTTGGAACCAGGGTCCAGTTTGAGCACGATGGGTTGTAGCTGGCTTGCGTGTGTAGAGCGATGTTTGAGCCTGATCGTAAAGGGCTCGAAACGATGGATGACCGCCTGGCGGCGGGAGAGCAGGTGTCGCGCCCGCTTCTCTGAACAGGGCATGAGCGGGTGTTTGTTCCGGTCTAAGACAAAGACCATTGTTGGCCATCCTTTCTTGCTGCCTCTTGCGAGGCCCCCGTAAGGGGCTGGTCACGTGCCAGGGTCGGGCAACCCTGGCACCCCCCTTGCCACTGTTTCCTCGGCTTTTGCGGCTCAACGCACTGCTCAATACCCCGAACGAGCTGTTAACGCTGAACGGCAGAGCCGTGAACTGAGGGAGCATTCACGGGTGCCATGACCGGGAAAACGTTCGTCTCCTCGTTCCACTGCCGATGTGGTCAGAGACGCAGGCTGGTCAACGACGGGCTTGCTTTCACAAGCCCCGGCGCTTCACGCCTGGGGCCGTTGACTTCCTCTTCGTCACATAACTTGCAAGTTCGCTCCCAGGGCGACCACAAGGGTCGCCCCTACATATAGGTGATTTCCTAATGCGCCATAGTACCTGAGATCTATAATTATTCTTGGAACAACTATTGAAACACTTGTACTTTATACTCTATTCTGTGCGGCTTGTCAAAAGGCGGCAATAGTTGATACTAGCTGTAGGAGGGTTGCGCTATGTTTCTTTGCCCATTTCAAATATTGCCATTTGGCACGTTGACATTGGCATGACAGTATCCTATTCTAGCGAAAATCAGCATAACGTTCTTTTCCGCTTTATGCATAACGAAAGTGAGGCAGCATAGTACTATGGGTGATCCGCGTAATGTAATGGATATTAAGCCAGGCTACCGGGGACGAGCCTTTACCTCTGACCTGACAGGGCAGGAGTTCTGGCTGGTCGTTGATAAGGGATTCCAGCCAATGGGACTGGTAGTGGGGAATTGCATTTATTCAATGGGGGCCGTCAAGAACTGGTTAGTGGGTATCAAGAGCGGTTTCCAGGGTGAGCTTAAAGAGTATTCACAATTGATGTACCAGGCACGCGAACTGGCACTGAGCCGTATGCAGTTTGAGGCTGATCAATTGGGGGCCGACGGGGTGATCGGCGTTGATGTTAAAATAGAATACCTGCACAATAATGAGTGGATGGAGGTTACGGCCATCGGGACAGCGATTCGCTATGTTGGGAGCGGGCCAAATATGCCGCCGACAGGGATAGGAAGGGTGACCATTCCGACGGGATAGGAAAGCAATACCCAGCGCTGATGGGGGCCGATAAATCGGCGATGGGCGCGATAAATCGGCCCCTACGGCTCGTTGGCTTACAATTTTTTCGTGCATCTGCAACGATTTGGGCATTGACATGCCCATGCCTATCCACTACAATCGGCAAGAGAAAAGAGAAGAGCAGATGGTTGAGAGGATAGAACAGAATATTGGCCGGTATTCTCTGGTGCGGCTTTTGGGTCAGGGGAACTTTGCCGATGTTTACCTGGGAGTAGATTCCTCCCTACAGCAGGTTGCCGTGAAAGTACTGCTCACAGAGATGACCCGGAGCCAGGTGGAGCAGTTTCTCGCCCAGGCAGAAATAGTCGCAAGGCTTGATCACCCGCACATCGTTCGTGTTATGGAATATGGCGTGGAGGACAACTACCCCTTCCTGGTGATGCAATATGCTCCTCATGGCTCATTACGCCGGCGTCACCCTCATGGCACACGATTACCAATTACGACGATCGTATCTTATGTCAAGCAAATAGCCGAGGCTCTCCAGTATATCCACGATCGGAACCTGATTCACCGGGATATCAAGCCACATAATATGCTGTTTGGACCTGGCTACGAGGTGATGCTTAGTGATTTTGGGATTGCGGTGGTTGCGCAGAGCATGGGCTACCGGGTACAGAAAGTGCGGGAGTTCGAGGGAACTATTCTCTACGCAGCCCCTGAACAGGTGCGAGGCAGGCCGCGGATCGCCAGTGACCAGTATGCGCTGGGGGTTGTCGTCTATGAGTGGCTCTGCGGGAACTGGCCTTTTCATGGAACAGTCGAAGAGATAGCCAGCCAGCACACGCTAGCTGCTCCTCCTTCTTTATGCGAGCAGGTTCCGACGATCTCTCCGGTTGTCGAAACGGTCGTGTTCAAGGCTATGGCCAAAGAGCCAGACGAGCGTTTCGAGAGCGTGCAGGAATTTGCGAAGGCCCTGGAACGCGCCAGTCGCCTGGAGCAATCCGCTACAAAATCAGGACCGCTAACACCCTACGACCTCAAACCGTTATCCTTTCTGCCATTATCAACGTCCCATTCGGAAGAAAAACCAGCGCCGGCGGAAGGTACGTTACTCACTTATACTGGTCACTCGGACAGAATATATACGCTGTTGTGGTCACCTGACGGTCAGCGCATCGCCTCCAGCAGCCTGGATGAGTCGGTACAGGTCTGGGATGCCATGACAGGGATCAACATCCTTACCTATCGCGGCCAATCCTTGCAGGCGCCAGCTATTGCCTGGTCGCCTGATAGCAAATTTATAGCTTCGAGCAGTGGTTTGCTATCCGAGTCAATACAGGTGTGGGATGCCGCGACAGGGAGAAGCTCTAATGAGCACACCAGGTGTGATGGGCACTCGGAGAGAGTACTGGCGATCGCGTGGTCGCCTGATGGCCGTTATATCGCTTCGGCGAGCGAGGACGCGACGGTGCGGGTGTGGAATGTTGTTGCGGGACGCAGTATCTACACCTATAGAGGACATACCCTTCCGGCGACAGCGGTGGCCTGGTCACCCGATGAACAACGCATCGCTTCCAGCAGTGAAGACAAGACGGTACACGTCTGGAACGCGAGCAGCGGTGGCAATATACTTGCCTACTATGCCCACCGTGATAAGGTGAATGCTTTAGCGTGGTCGCATGGCGGCACCCACATCGCTACAGCCAGCGACGATGGAACAGTACAGGTGTGGGACGCAGCCACCGGACGAAGGTCCTATAGCTATACTGGACATGTTGGCGGCGTGACCGCGGCTGCATGGTCGCCTGATGGGATACGTGTAGCCTCCGGGGGCCTGGATGAAACGGTACAGGTCTGGAATGCTATTACTGGCAGTACCATCTCCACCTATCGTGGTCATACTGATTGGGTGGGAGCCGTCGCGTGGTCACCCGATGGCAGATATATCGCTTCAGGATCGTGGGATAAGACGGTAAGGGTGTGGGAGACATAAGTAACTTCGCATCCAGTTACAGCAGCCTCATTTGATCTTCACCGAAGGTAGCCGACTTACCCCCTGATCTTCGGGGATGGAAACAGATTCTTTTATCCAAAGACGGTCTTTAGTCTTGCACCTTAAGGGCGAGTCGTGTTCCTGTTTTGTCCTCATTGTGCCGATTTTCATCGCCCTGTCACTTTGTCACCAAAGTGACAGGGCGATGAAATGCCACATTGACAATATGACATCATTATGTTGTAATTGAGATGTAAAGCAAGATGGCCACGATAATAACAAGAAAGGATCAGGTGAAATCATGGCTATACGAAAACAAGATTTTCATGATCATGATGACGACGATGATCAGGCAGAGAAGGCCAGGAAGCGCACACGCATTACCATAGATGTTAGCCCTGAAATGCGCCGTAGAATTAAAATGGCGGCCCTGCAAAATGATCTTTCAGTGGGTGAGTATATTGGACATATCCTTGAGGAAAGTGTGCCTGACGAAACGACGAAAACACTACAGAGACGCCCCGCGACTCGTATGATGCTGGAAGAATTACGTCAAGTACGTGATGCGATCATGCAAGATCGCAAAGGACAGCCTTTTGAAGACTCTACAGAAATGATCCGGCAGATGCGTGAAGATCGTTCAAAGGAGTTAGATCAGTTATGAAAAGTGTTGTCGTAGATGCAAGTATCGCCATCAAATGGGTACTCCAAGAACCCGACTCAGACGTAGCTTATGCGCTCCTGGCCGAATGGATAGAAAAAGAGACTGTAATACTTGCTCCAGCACTGCTTGCTTATGAAATCACTAACATACTCTATCGAAAGACACTCAAAGGAGATTTAACACTTGACAACGCTAAACTTGGTATCAGGAAGATACTGTTAACAGGGCTAGAATTCGACTTTACAGAAGATCCAAGTTTTGGCATAAATGCGATGGAACTAGCAAATCAATTTAATCAGCCTGCAACATATGATTCGCACTACCTGGTACTAGCAGAGCGTGAAGGTTGTGAACTGTGGACTGCTGATACAAAAATGGGTAGGGCCGTGAGAGGGAAGCTAGATTGGGTGCGCTGGCTGGAAGACTATCAAATCACTCGGAATTAGTGTAACAGAATACTTTACCGCACAATAAATAGAAAGTAGCTGGATTATGGTGGAACTAAACAATCCATCTAAAAGTGTTGAAATAGACAAGAGGCCACATCAAATGCGTCCTTCATCGCGCGAAAGGTTTGAGCGACTTCTACAATTCCGTGAAAAGCTCGAGCTAGAAACCAATGGACAGCTTTTTGAAGATTCTGTAGAGATACTAAGACAAGAGCGAGCTAAACGTACTGAGCAACTGATGCAGGTCGCAACAGGTCAGTACGGCAAAGATCCATATGCAGAGGACTTACCAGGGGAGCAACCCAGGAATGGAATTTGATCTTAAACGCGCTCTGGGGAAGCAGCATATCAATGTTACGGTAACGAGGCGCGGCGCAACGCTACTGGATATGGATGCACGGGGGTTGGAGAGCATGGTGCGTGCTTCGGTACATTATTACAATAGCGAGGAAGAGGTTGAGCGTTTTTGCCAGGCGATGGAGGCGTTGTTGTAAAGGGATAAGATGGTCGCACACCACGCCTTCTGCTTCTCGCTAAACTGTCTAATTTTTACCTCGGGATCAGTGCAATGACGCACTCGTACCACTATTTTCCCTCGTCACTCGCCTGTTCAAGGGCTTGAGCGAGAATCTTGATGGCTTCTTGCTCACCGATTAGTCCTTTTAAGGCTTCATGGCAGGCTGACATGTTTTCCATTTTTTGTGTTATGAAGGCGTGGTGGGCGGTTCCCTGGGATAGGCCGTGTAAGCCGTGCTGGGCGGATTCGTATTCTGCGGTGATTTGTTGCATGAGTCGGGCAACTTCGCTTTTGTATATGGGTTCGTACATACTCATCGTTCCTCCATTCATTGCTCTGTGTGTCTTTTTTCTCCAACTGCGCTTCTTTCCTCTTCAATACGCGCGCTTAACACAGCATAGCAAGAGTGGTTCCCTTGCTACTCATGCACATAGATGAGGCAAGCACCATCTTCACCACTGACTCACGATAGACTCACGACAGGCTCACGGTGCGCCTCCGCGTGAAAAATACGGGGGACGCTATGCTATAATGCGGGTAATATGAAGAGGTACACATCGATGGAGAGAGCAAGCATGAAGCAACATCGAGAAACCGCATCCGAGATGGACAATGAGGGGGTGTCCACTCATTGGCGGTATCCTGTCATCCGCGTCTACACCTGTGGCGAGTTCGCGCTCGAACGACTGATCCCTTCCTCAGCCTCACCAGTTGACCCTCCACAGTATGAACCAGTCCCAAGAGGAGAATGGAGCCACCGAGGCCCTGCTATCACCATGCTCAAAGTCTTACTGTGCAGCGATGATCGCCGCGCTTCCAGAGATACTCTGATTGAAGAGATCTGGCCTGGGAAGAAAGGGAGCGCGATCAATGCCGACCATGCCCTGCACTCGGCAGCGTCGGTGCTGCGCACTATTCTACGCGCGCCTGGCGAGAAGAGTCTGCTGCTCAACACAACCGGCAGTGACGGCATTGGCTACAAGCTGGCCGATCAGCAGCAACTTTGGACCGATATGGATGCCTTTGAGAGCTACATCAGCGACGCAGGGAAAGCAGCTCGACTGGGGCATGACGCGCTTCCCTTATGGGAGGTTGCCTATCAGTTAGCGCAGCGGCCATTTCTTCCCGATGATCTGTACAGCTCCTGGTCTCAGGAGCGACGGGAGATACTGAAAGGCAACCGGCGTTTGTGTATCTATCGATTGGCGGTTCTTTACAGTGAGCGAGATAGGAAAGACGAGGCTGAGGTATTACTGCGGAGCTTATGGGCCGCCAACCCGACGAACGAGGATGCGTTGCGTCGTTTGATGTTGCTGTTAGAAGAACAAGCACGTTACCAGGAGGCGCTGCTACTCTACGAGCGAACCGAGCGAGCGTTAGATGAAGAGCGACGACTCCCTGCTAAGCAGACGAAAGAGCTGGCAGAACGTATATGTACCAGGCCGCTTTCTCTTGCAACAGAGGTAAGAGTTTCTTTACAAGAGCAGACGCAGGCGCTAAACGATTCTAGCCAACAACTATTCCCTCTCTTGCTCGTACCCTCTACCCGAATACCAGAAAAAGTGTCGCAGCAACCGATTCCCCTTCCTGCTACCTTTGCGGTAGAGAACATACTATCGCCAGGGTCATTGCTTGCTCGTGTTATGATGTTGATGGATCAACGGCAAGATCACACAACTTCCTGTGAACGTTTGCAAAGCACAATCGATCAGGAAATTGAGAGATTTGACTCCATGAAACAGCAACATCCCAGGGATGAGTCGATACTTTCACGGCGAGATGCACTCGTCATGATTGCGGGGCTGCCATTGTCGCTTCTCCTGAAGGTACAACAAGAGCCAATGATTGCGCCGTTTGCTGACGATTTTCTCACACAGTGTGCCGCCAGTATCACAGCGTGCTGGCACTTAATGAGGGGAAGCCAGTTATCTGTGGTAGAGGAAGTGCTATCTTCCTATTTGCCAATGCTCACACATTTGGCTCAACAACCTTCATGGTACCAGAAAACAGCAGCAAGTTTCGCCACACAAGGCTACAGGCTGAACGGTATTTTGGCACTGCACCGTAATAATTTCAGAGTAAGGGATGTATGTTTCCAACAAGCGGTACAATACAGCGAGATCGCAGAGAATCCGAGCTTACAGGTCTCTGCACTTATCTCGCTCGCATATCATAACCAGGACCCATGGAAAGCTACACAGATCTACCAAAGGGGCTTGATCCATAAGAACGAGATTTCCTCCCTCCTTCTTTCCCGGCTTTATGTTGAGTTGGCTGTCGTGTATGCCCAGCAGGCGCAGGAACAAGAGGCGCTACGATATATGAGTCTCGCCCAGGAAGTGTATCCCGAGCATCCTGAAGCCGATCCTAGTTTCCTCTATGCAGAATTTAGTCTGTCTTCGATGGTCTTGGAGAAAGGATTAACCTTACTTGCCCTGGGCCAGCACTATCCCCATGGACGGTATCGTCAGCAAGCCTGGGAGACGTTTACCCAAATCGAAACGCCTCGGCCAGTTTTTCTCGTTCCTGAGCGCACCCGCCTCGAGATAATCAATTATCAAGCAAAAACAGCACTTACCTTTAGCGACCTTGACAAGTTCTGCGACTATCTAGAAAAGGGGGCAATGGGCGCAAAGGCATTAGGTAGCGAGAAGCGACGTGGCGAAGCTATCGAGGTCTACAAAGAAGCACGGAGCGTCTGGCCTAATGAGCCGCGGGTGAAAGAGCTAGCCGACCTGTTCTTTTGAACGCGTTCTTGTCAATGATGAGAGTGAATGACTTACGTTCTTTGGAGGCAGAAATGAATCAAACGAAACGAAAAACGGTGGTCATAACAGGAAGCACGAAGGGCATTGGGAAAGGGATTGCGCTCGGTTTAGCAGAACAGCACTACAATATCGTGCTAAACTATGCTTCTGATGATGCCCAGGCGCAGGAAACCTTGAAGCTCTGCCAACAAGCAACGCCACATGTCCTGTTAGTCAAAGCAGATGTCTCCAACAGGCGCGAGGTAGAAAACCTCATGCAGCAAAGCGTCCAGGCGTTTCACTCGCTGGATGTCCTCATTAACAATGCTGCACTCGTTATTGATAAACCGGTCCATGATCTCACAGAGGAAGATTGGGACCGTGTGGTCGATACCAATATGAAAGGTACATTTTTCTGTGCGCAAATTGCTTCCACGTATATGCTCCAACAAGATGATGGCGGCGTAATTCTTAATATCGGGGCATCAACTGGCATACGAGGAAGGAAGAATGGGATCAATACCTGTGCCTCGAAAGCGGGTATCATGGTGATGACCCAATGCCTGGCTTTAGAGCTAGGCCCCAAGATACGGGTCAATACTATTATCCCTGGATTAACCAGAACGCGGGAAACAGAAAGGCGCTTTCATCTTGATGATCCCGAGGTTCTCCGTACACGAGAAGAGACGGTCCCGCTCCAAAGGATTGGTGTCCCGGAAGACATCGCCAACACCGTGATTATGCTGCTTTCCGATGAAGCTCGTTTTATCAACGGGCAAAAAATTGTGGTGGACGGCGGTCAATACATGTGGTAAGGAATAAGATACCATGGCTCACGAGCCAGCAGTACGGAAACTGCAAGAGAAATTGAGCGCAAGACAGGCTGATACGCAGAACCAAAAAGTGGGGAAGGTAATTCTTGAAACCTTCCCGCCGTCAAATAATAAAGAACAAACCAAGTGAGAATTACTCTCCATGAAAAAATCTCATAGTCCCCAACATCAGGCAGCTTCTGTTACCTGAAGCTTTGTCATACATCAATTCTCTCGTGACGAATAGATAAATGGATTGAGGACATCCTCGTATTCGAAGAGTTCTTCCGGCTTAAAGAAACGCGGTATCTCCACCCCGGCAGTTTCTAACGAGTCCGAAGCATGCACAAGGTTGGCCTGCACGCTCATAGCCAGTTCGCCGCGAATTGTCCCGGGAGCTGCTTCGCGGGCTTTGGTGATACCACAAAGAAG
>JBGQJX010000026.1:0-18924 GCA_041499255.1 Ktedonobacteraceae bacterium
ATGGGGCGGCTGGGGCACCCGCCCCAAACTCAGTTGTGATGTTGTGGCTGTGGCCCACGCCGGCGGCCACCCCCACAACTTCACAAAAAAAATGAACGCGAAGAGCGTAGCGATGAGGCCCCGGAAAAACAGGCACATTGCGTTATTTAGACACTTATGCATTCCGTAAATCTCTTTGCGTTTACCATATAATCTTTTAAGGAGGGTGAAATGGCAAATATTGACCAGGCGCGCCTCGACCTGATGCACAAGTATTGGAACGCCGCCAACTACCTCACAATCGGCCAGATCTATCTACTGGACAATCCGCTGCTGAAAGAACCTTTACGACCCGAACACATCAAACCCCGTTTACTCGGGCACTGGGGCACATCGCCCGGCCTCAGCTTCATCTATGTCCACTTGAATCGCCTGATCCAGGAGCAGGATGTCAATATGATCTATCTGACTGGACCCGGCCATGGTGGACCTGCAATCGTTGCCAACGTCTACCTCGAAGGCACCTACACCGAGATTTATCCTGAGATTACACAGGACACCGATGGGATGAAACACTTGTTTCGCCAGTTCTCCACTCCCGGCGGCATCCCGAGTCATGTCAGTGTTACCACTCCGGGTTCCATCCATGAAGGTGGTGAACTGGGCTACGTCCTTTCCCATGCCTTTGGCGCAGCCTTCGACAATCCAGATTTGATCGTTACTACTGTCATCGGCGATGGTGAAGCAGAAACCGCCCCGCTTGAAGGGGCCTGGAAGGGCATTTCTTTTTTAAACCCCGTTCGCGACGGTGCTGTCCTCCCCATTTTACATCTGAATGGGTATAAGATCTCCGGTCCAACGGTCCTGGGACGTCAAGACGACGATTCGATCCAGAGACAGATCTCGGGCTACGGCTATGATGTCCATTTCGTGGAAGGCGATGATCCGTTGCAAATGCACCAGGCCTTCGCCGAAACATTAGATGCCTGCTATGCAAAAATTCGCGCGTATCAAGAAGATGCTCGCAGCCGTGGCTTCACGAAGCGGCCACCCTGGCCCGCTATTATCCTCCGCACCCCCAAAGGATGGACTGGACCTAAAAAAGTAGACGGCATCCCTATCGAGGGCACCTTTCGAGCCCACCAGGTACCAGTAGCAGACGTCAAAGCGAACCCTGAGCACCTGAAAATCCTTGAAGATTGGTTGCACAGTTATCGACCCGAAGAATTATTCGACGAGACCGGTCGCTTTATCCCTGAACTTGCTGCCCTTGCGCCCCGGGGAGATCGTCGCATGGGCGCCAACCCTCATGCCAATGGTGGAAAGCTGCTGGTGGACCTGGATATCCCCTCGTTTACGAACTACGCGCTTGAAGTGAAGAAACCCGCGTCAGAGCACCACGAGTCAACTCGCCAACTCGGCATTATGATGCGCGACATCTTCACAAGAAACGCGCGGCAGCAGAATTTCCGTATGTTTTGTCCTGACGAGACCAATTCAAACCGCCTCGGCGCGGTCTTCGAGGTTGAGAATCGCACTTCGGTGGAAAAAATTCTCCCCGGTGACGATCATATCTCCCCAGATGGACGTGTAATGGAGGTGCTCAGCGAACACCTTTGTCACGGCTGGCTCGAAGGCTATATACTCACTGGACGGCATGGCCTGTTTGCAACGTACGAGGCCTTCTCAATGGTCTCTGCTTCGATGACCATTCAACACGCCAAATGGCTAGAAGAGGAAATCAAACTTCCCTGGCGCAAGCCCATCTCGTCTCTCAATATTCTCCTGACATCGACCTGCTGGCGCAACGATCACAACGGGTTTAGCCATCAAGGACCCGGCCTGATCGACACCGTCCTCTCGAAGAAAGGTACCATCGCCCGTATCTATCTGCCGCCAGATGCGAACTGCCTCCTCTCAGTCGCGGACCATTGCTTCCGCAGTCGCAACTACGTAAACCTGATCGTTATCGACAAGCAGCCACAACTGCAGTGGCTCAGCATGCCGGAAGCTGTCGCGCATTGCAGTCGTGGTATATCCACCTGGCACTGGGCCAGTAATGATGAAAAAATTGAGCCAGACGTAGTGTTGGCCTGCGCGGGTGACATTCCAACGCTAGAAACGATTGCAGCGGCGTGGTGGCTGCGACATCACATCCCCGAACTGAAAGTGCGTGTGGTCAACGTCGTTGACCTGATGACTCTCTATCCGCCCATATTGCACCCACACGGACTGGACTTGGGAAGCTTCATTGAGCATTTCACTGAAGACAAGCCCGTCGTATTTGCGTTCCACGGTTACCCGCGCGCCATCCACGAGATAGTTCACGGGCGTCCCGACGTGGATCGTTTCCACGTGCGCGGCTTTAATGAAGAGGGAACGACGACCACACCCTTCGATATGGTCGTGCTCAACGGCATGAGTCGCTATCAACTCTGCATCGAAGCGATGCGCCGCGTACCCCGCGTGCGCGAACTCGTTCCTCCCTTGATGGCTGAGTGCAACGATATTCTTGCCAGGCACAGAACGTACGTACGAGGCAATCTTGAAGATATGCCAGAAGTTCGCGACTGGGTCTGGACAGACTAACAGCCCCCATATTCGCCGCTTCCCCAGCAAAAAAGAGGTGGCGCGGCAAGGCTATAGAACCTTGCCGCACCTCCTCTTCTTCAGCATCTTTTTCTCGCATACTTCCCAGGGTTGTACCATGTCTTATAATGTAACCAGACATAAAAGAATATCCCCGGAGGTCCAAACTATGAGCGACATAAACCTGGCAGAACAACTCCTCGACACCTGGAACATCCACGATCGTATCAACCTCTACCTGCTTGACGCCATCTCTCCCGAAGCCCTGACCGCCGTTTCCGCCTCGAAGGGCCGCGGCGTCGGAGAACAATTTATGCACATCCACAATGTCCGGCTCATGTGGCTCAAGCCCGCTGCCCCCGAGTTCCTGGAAGGTCTGGAGAAAATCGAGAAAGAGCAGGCCGCCGATAAGGAATTACTACAACGCTCCCTGGCTGCTTCAGGCCGCTCCATCGCCATGTTGCTCGGCAAAGGCATTGACGACGACGGCAAAATCAAAGGCTTCAAACCGCACGTCACCGCCTTCCTTGGCTACATGATCTCGCACGAATCCTATCACCGCGCCGAAATCGGCATCATTCTCACCCAATCAGGCCACCCCCTCGACAAAAAAATAGCCTACGGCATGTGGGAATGGGGTGTGCGCTAGCGGCCAACCTCAAAAATTCCCTTAACCGCTTGCAACATCCACACATTCCTGGTATTCTTATAATCAATGGGGTACCCTGCGCGTCAGGACCCCGCGAAAACGTACTTGATACTTAGAGGGAAACGAGACCGCATGAATACACCTCTTCACAGCGTGAATCTCAACGCGAACGATATGACCGCAACAACGCTGGCGGATGCCGAAGAACTTGAAGATGAAGAAAGCCACGTCCATATTCATATGCCCAACGGCAGTTTATGGCCACTTATTTTAGCCCTGTCAGTAATCGTTACTTTGGCTGGATTGCTCATCGCCAAAACTTTTCCCTTGCTCTCCATCATTGCCGCAATCTTCGTCTTTGTCAGTATCATAGGCTGGGGCCTGGAAAACCCCTTTGCCTCACGTGAAGAAACAGCGAAACTGTCGAATCTGCCAACCACGTACACGTACGCGCAGGCTGCCACCACCGGACAACCAACCTATCTGGCAGAACAGTTACTCCAGGAGGCACAAGATGTGGCTGATCGCACCGTCACCGTCAGCAGCTTCGCTTGGAGCGCGCATCCCGTCAAAGTAGAGATCGAGCGCGAAGGCGTCGTACTGGCGCTCTACGGCAAGGTCGAGCTAGAGGCCCAGAAAAAGTCGCTTGAGGAGAACCTCTTGCAGATGCCAGGCGTCCTTGACGTCAAAAACTTCCTCGTCGCCGAAGACGCCCTCTTGAACGCTGTCAACGGCCGCATTGAAAAGCTCAAGACCGAGGGCAAACTCGAGGGAGCCAGAGATATCTCGGTCCTGGTCGAAAACTACATTGTCAGCCTCTACGGCGAAACCCCCACCAGCGAGATGAAGTACATGCTCGAAAGAGAGCTCGTCGGTATCCCCGGTGTGCGCGTCGTCATCAACCACATCGGCCTCGATGAGGAAATCCCCGGCAACCTCGGCAAAACCCTGAACCGCTAAACAAGCCCTATCAAACATATAAAAGCAGGCCCCTCGACATGAGGCCTGCTTTTATATATCAGAACACTGCAAACACTACGCTTCTACTAAAAATCATTAGCCTGAATCACCACAACCCACTCCCAGCAATTAGCGTTTCCGCAAAAACGCCGGAATATCGATCACATCACCAGAAGGCGCATTGCGACTCCCTCGCGGCAGATTAAACCCCTTCTGATCCAGGCGACGCACCGGCCTCTGCGGACGCTGGTCACTTGAAGGACGCTGTGACGGCTGCGCCTCTGGCTCGGGTACCGGCAACCGCCCATGGGTGGACGAGCCAGTACTCGGCAGTTCCATTGGATCCTCGTCAAGGTCATAGACATCCGCGCTTGCATCCCGAATATCTCGCACATCGCGTGCAAGGGCCTGGCGTGCCGGCTCCTGCGCCCCCGCCTGCCTCTGCCGCATCAATGACTCAGACTGGACAGCATAATTTGCCTGTACAGGATCCGTCGGATGATTGATCATATTCACCGGCGGAGCCGCTACCGGCAGTGAGCCATATCCCTGCTGGAACCCCTGTTGCTGCGGCTGGTGCTGTTGGTGCTGCGATTGCTGGCGCGCAGGTCCATTCCCATTGTTCCCGTCATTGCCCATCGAAGACCCCGTATAGAGCATACTGCGATCATAGGTCGGCGGACGCTGCTGCGGCTGCTGATACGGAGTTGCTGCGGGCACAGGCGCCCGTGTTAGCCCATCAAATCCGGTGGCAATGACAGTAATCTTGACCTTCCCATCAAAGTTTGGATCTTGCACTGCGCCAAAGATGATATTGGCCTCCGGATGGGCGGCCTTGCTGATCACCTCAGCCGCCTCGTTGACCTCGAACAGCGACAGGTCCATACCGCCCGTGATGTTAAACAGCACGCCTCGCGCCCCGCTGATATCAATGTCCAGCAGCGGGCTGGCTATCGCCAGGTGGGCCGCGTCAAGCGCGCGTGTATCGCCACTAGCCTCGCCAATCGCCATCAACGCCGAACCTGCCGTTGACATTATCGTCTTCACATCGGCAAAGTCCAGGTTGATCAGACCGGGTACGGTAATCAGATCGCTGATACCCTGGATGCCCTGTCGCAACACATCGTCAGCCAGCCGGAATGCATCCGAAAGCGGCATCTTCTTATCCACGACCTGCAACAGCCGGTCATTGGGCACGGTAATCAAGGTATCGACATGCTGCTTGAGGTTAGCTATACCCTCCTCCGCGGCGATGCGACGCTTATTACCCTCGAAGGAGAACGGCTTCGTCACCACACCGACCGTCAAAGCCCCGGCCTCGCGTGCAATCTGCGCCACTATCGGGCTGGCCCCTGTCCCCGTCCCCCCACCCATACCCGCGGTGATGAAGACCATGTCGGAACCCTTGAGCACCTCGTACAACTCTTCGGCATTCTCCTCCGCCGCCTTGGCTCCAATGCTTGGATTACCGCCCGCACCGAGGCCACGTGTTAGCTTGTCCCCGATACGGATATTACTTGGAGCTTGCGTGAGCAGCAGGGCCTGGGCATCGGTATTGACCGCGATGAACTCGATACCCATCATATTCGCCTGTATCATGCGGTTAACCGCATTACTGCCACCGCCTCCAACACCGATGACACGGATCTGGGCGAAGCCTTCTACTTGATGATTTCCCATTGGTAGCATATTCGTGGCCCCCTTTTACTAAGGTAAAAACGCTCGTAACCAGCGTACTAAACGCGATACGAAACTTATTGGCCCGTTGTCGTCTGATACGTCCTCTTCGATAAGGAACGAGGTGTGGGTCAAGGCCCACTGTAACAGGCCAACCGCCGTTGCATAAGCTGGCCGGGAGATCGAGTCGGCCAGTCCATGAAGCCCCAGCGGCGAACCAATCCGTGTAGGCAGGTCCAGGATCTGACCCGCAAGGCCCTGGATACCCGGCAATTCAGCAGTACCACCGGTCAGTACCAGGCCCGCCGGTAGCAATCCATCATAGCCGGATTTCCTGATCTCCTCCTGAACCATCTCAAAAAGTTCTTCTACACGAGCCTGAATGATCTCAGCCAGTAACTTACGCGGCACAAGGTCATCACAGTTCGGCATAAAATGCGCAAGGTCGATCATATCGTCATCGGAGATAGCTGAAGGATCACAATGACCATACGTCACCTTGAGCTCCTCCGCTACGCCAAAAGGTAGCCGCAGGCCGATGGCGATGTCGCTGGTAATCAGGTTACCCCCGATCGGCAAGACTACTGACTGCCAGATAGCTCCGTCGGCAAATACGGCGATATCCGTGGTTCCTCCACCGATATCGACCAGTGCCACCCCAAGCTCAGTCTCACCATCTGCTAAAACAGCCTCGCTCGATGCCAGCGGTTCCAGCACGAGATCCTCGATCTCCACCCGCGCCTTTTGTACACATTTAATTAAGTTGTGAATTGAAGATACTGCGCCAGTAATGATGTGCGTCTCCACTTCAAGGCGGAAGCCAGACATGCCAATCGGGTTCTTTATACCCTCTTGCCCGTCGACAACATAACCTCGTGGTATCACATGGATCACCTCGCGATTCGCGGGAATGGCGATAGCTCTCGCAACCTCGATTGCCCTGCTGATATCGTTCTGCACAATATCACGGTGGCTCGGCGAGATAGCCACAAATCCTTTGCTATTCTCCGAGGCAATATGGCTGCCGGCAATCCCCACGTACGCTGTGATTATCTTCTTTCCTGAAAGACGTTCAGCACGATCAAGCGCCGCTGCAATCGAAGTGACGGTCTCTTCAATGTTCACCACCACCCCGCGACGCAAACCCTGTGAAGGGCAGGTGCCAACGCCAACAATATTCATCTTCCCGTCGCGGTCCAACTCTCCGACAAGAACACAGATTTTTGTTGTTCCAACGTCGATACCGACGATCACCCGCTCTTGCACGATACACGCTCCTATTGGGCGGTAAATGTATGAGACGCACTAAAAGGTACGTTTTTCTTCATATGACCAACCCTCTTCTAACAACCACTCCTTGATCACTTCCCGGTGACCATTTTTGTGCGACCGCGCAGGCCGCCCCTCATCTCATTCCCTACCACCCACGCCAGCTTAAGCTTGTTTTAAGGTATACACGGGCCGCAGGCCAAAGCGCAGGTCAATCGTCGCCAGGTTAAGTTGTTCGCGCTGCGCCAGCGCCAGAATCTGTTGGAGCTCTATCAGCCGGTTTTGCAGCGAGTTAGCATCATTTGCTCCGCCCAGGTACGCTATCCATCCTGCTTTACTCTCAATGATATACACTCCTTTTCCCCCTATAGTTCCTGGCTCTCTGGCAAGCCCCGCCGGCATAGTATCGCTGTACCGCAAGGAAAAATCTGTGACGCCGGTCACCTTTGGCAAATCAGCAAACACAGCCGCTGCGAAGGCGATATCGGACGCGTTTAATTTGACCCCAGGCCGCACATCTCTTACCCCTGTTCCCTTTCCCCCAGAGGTATTCCCCCGTCGTCCATCTACCACAGTCATCAGTGTTTCTGCTCCTGCTGTTTGGTCCACGGGCGCGATCACCACACCCTGCCGGTCAACACTATACGTTCCATACGCTGTCCGCCACAGCAAAACCGGAGTCCGCTCCGTGACTGTCACCTGCAGTTGGTTCGGCCACTGCTTCTCCAGGCCCGCGGAGGCCACCATCGGCAGCATCTCGATACGAGCGGTCAGGGCCACCACATCGATCAGAAAAATGTTCTGGCCCTGCATCCCCATATGTTGAATACTCTGTACCAGGATGTCGTTGTGAGCGCCAATCACGCTCACCTGTTCCACCCTGAATGCGCTGCTGGTCAGTGCAAAATTCGCCCCCAAAACCAGCAGCAGCAGCGGTATAAAGATGCCCAACACCCTCCACAGCAGCCCACTTCGCCGCGCCTGCCGCCTCCCGCTGCGCGCGGGCACCGGCGTGTGGTGATACGGCAAAGGACGTTTTAAGACGCGCATCTGCCCATTTATGGCTGGTGCGCCCGTTTGAGCCAGCGTTCTCGGCTTACGCGCCTCGGATTCATGGTGTGTTGGCGCTTTTGCGCGGGCAGAATAGAGTCGATTCCGCCGCTGAACATAGCTTTCCCCCGCTGACGGCTGCACTTCATGATGCTTCGTGACCACCCGCTGGCGCGCGCTCACCCCACTCACACTACCTACGGTTGCTCGTGTCTCTCTTACCGCTGGCCGCCTGTAGATATGCGTAGCGATTTGCTCCCTCGGTTGTCTCTTTTCTTCTGTCATAGTAGTGCCTCCGGGTATTCCCTATTACTTTCCCCACTCGCCTCGCAGTTCAACCTCTAATTCCAGATCCACCCCAAACTTGTCATGAACGCGGTTGCGAGCCTCCATCATCAGTGCTACAACATCAGCAGCACTGGCGCCGCCTAAGTTGACAATAAAATTTGCATGACGTTCAGAAATTTGTGCTTTACCATGGATCATACCCTTCAAACCCGCCTGCTCAATCAATCGACCGGCATAATCCCCCGCCGGATTTTTGAAAACCGAGCCTGCGCTCTGCTGCACCGGCTGCGTTCTCTTGCGATGTTGTTTATGTTCCTCTATAATCTCCCGCAACTTCTGCGGATCTTCGCGATGAAGACGTATGCCCAATAACAAAATGATCTCGGCTGGTTCAATCAATCCACGCGGGCCTGGCTTCGGATAGCCCTGCTCATCAAACTCAACGCGGCGCAATTCGCGAAAACGGCTGTGACGATAACTCAAATCAAGCTCATCGTGCATGTAACGCCGCACCAGCGGAACGCTGTACTCATCCTCTGCGCTACTGCGCGCATCCAATATCTCGATCCACTCCAGGACCTCTCCCAAATTACTGTTGTGCGCCCCGGCGTTAGTAATAACGCCCCCGCCTAGCGTACCTGGAATCCCCGGCCCAAACTCCAGCCCTCCCCAGCCAAGCGGCGCCAGTTCATTTAACAGGCGCGGCCAGCTCACCCCCGCCTCCACTAATAGTAGTGCCGTCCCGTCTCCACCATCCTCGATGCTATACGAGTTCAGGGCAATCCGGCCAACGATGCCTCGCACGCCAGCATCAGCATACAAGGTGTTTGTGCCGTTACCGACCAGCAACAAAGACCAGCGCCGCTCAGCGCATAACCTCACTAAACCAACCAGTTCCTCTCGATTTTCGAGCGATACCCATATATCGGCAGGTCCACCCACACCAAACGTGCAGTGGCGTGCCAGCGACTCATCCCGGCGCACCCGCTTCTTAAAATGTGCCTGTAGTTCAGTGTATACAGCCTCAGCGTCGAAAGTCATAATCAATTCCTCTATATATAGAGACCCGTCCTACCATTTCCAAATCGCCTCAACCCTCCGTCCCCTTCCCGCCAACTACCACACCCTCACTCGCCCAAAATCATCTCCGTCAACGTATAAATATCTCCCGCCCCCATCACCAGTACCACGTCACCTGAACGTAACATCCCGCGCAACAATTGCGTCGTTGCCTCCACACTCCCGCCATGCCTTACCTGTCCGCCTCCCTGCTGGAAATGCGGCTGCCGGGCCATCGCTTCTACCAGTTCTTGTGCGGAAACCAGGCCTGTATCGCGTTCCCGCGCCGGGAAAATGTCAGCGATTATCGCTACGTCGGCAAGATCAAACGCTTGTAAAAATTGCCCGAAAAAGGTCTTTGTGCGACTGTACATGTGCGGCTGGTAGACCGCCACCAGGCGCCGTCCCGGGTACCGCTCCCGCGCCGCCTCCAACGTGGCCGCGATTGCGGTTGGATGGTGCGCGTAGTCATCAACCAGCACAATATCCATTGGCTGTCCGTTGACCTGTATAGGGCCCTGGGTACGAATCTCAAACCGTCTCCTGATGCCACTAAAGCTCTCTAGCGTCTTCACAATCGTGCCCTCGTCGATCCCCAACACGCTGGCTGCGCTCAGTGCTGCCAGCGCATTCTGCACATTGTGTACCCCCGGCAATTGCAGGTGAATGCGCACAGGAGCAACATCTGTAACAAACGCTTTACTCCAGCGCGAACGTACGTAGAAACTGGTCTCGCCCTCTAACTTCACTCCATACGCCTCAAAGGTCGCCTGGTCGTTCCCCAACTCTCCTATCACATTCGTCGGCTCTTTTTCTTTAGAAGACGCCGCGTTTATTTCTTTTTGGACCGCCAATCCCTCTACCGCGTACGTCACTACTCTCCCCGGCCAATCTGTAAGCCTCCGCAGCAGCTCGGCACAACCCGCGCTATTCGCGTTCAAAATGAGCGTGGGAGGCAAAGACCAGTCTCCATCCATATCCATGCCCCGCACAAAATGCTCAAAGCTCGCCAGAAAGGCTTCATAATCGGCAAAGAACTCCGGATGCTCGAACTCTACCGACGTAACAACCGCCAGTCGCGGGTGATAGTGCCAGAAATTGTTATAGAATTCATCAGCCTCGTTCACAAAGTACTGGCTCTGCCCCAGGCGGTAGTTGACGCCAAAACGCGGTACCACGGCGCCTATCTCACAGGTCGGATCAAAGCCCGCGTCCACCAGCATCAGCGCCAGCATGGCCGTCGTGGTGCCCTTGCCGTGGACGCCGCTGACGGAGAGCACGCATTTCTCTTGCATCAACTCACCCAGCATCTCCTGCCAGGTAATCATAGGTATGCCCCGCGCGCGTGCCGTCGCCAGTTCCGCGTGGTCCGGGTTCAGCACCAGCGCCGCTGGCACTACTACCAGCCTGTCGATACCCGCCAGGTGATCCGCGCTGTGGCCAATCTCCACCGGCACGCCAACGCGCTCCAGGGCGCGCGTCGTTGCCGATGCCTGCATATCGCAGCCGGTCACCTCTACGCTATCGCTGCTGGCCTTGAGTACCATCTGCGCCACCGCCGAGATACCCTGACCGCCTATACCCATGAAATGTATGCGCGCCTTTTTCAAATGCTTGCACCCTTGTGTTTCTTCGTCTTTGCCATGCGTGCGATTTTTACTACTTCCGCTGCAATCTCTCGCGTTGCATCCGGCTTCGCAAAAGTCAATGCCGCCTCCTCCATTGACTGTAAACGCGCCGGCGATCCGCTAATCGCTTCCACCCGTTCCGCCAGCTTCCCCGGCTCCATCTCCGCGTCCCTTATAACCTCTGCCGCTGCCTTGCGACCAAACATATCCGCGTTGGCCTCCTGCGGCGAACTGCCTATTGCCGGCGGTAGCGGCACCAGGATGCTGGGTTTACCCAGTACAGCCAGTTCGCTCAACGTTGCGGCCCCCGATCGGCATAACACCAGCGTTGCGGCCTGCAGCGCCGCTGGCATCTCCGCATTCAGGTAAGGCACCAGTCGATACCGTTTTCTTACTCCTTCATCCATACCCGCCATAGCCTGTTCGGATTGCTCCCGCGTCTCTGCAAAAAGCTGCTTGCCGCTGATCTGTAACACCTGGCAATGCGGCAGTAGCCTCGGCAGAGCCTGGCACACCACCTGGTTTAAATGTCTTGCCCCCTGGCTCCCTCCCGTCACTACCAGCAGCGGCGCCTCCGCCTCAAACCCCAGTTCCCTGCGCGCCTGTTCCGGCGCGACCTGCCGTATATCCAGCATCTCCTGTCGCACCGGGTTACCCAACCACAGCGCCTTGCCCCCCCACGCGGAAACCCGTTGTATCGAGTCTTCAAAAGCCACCGATATGCGTGTCGCCAGCGGCGCAATCAGCCTGTTCGATAGGTTTGGCGGTACATCCTGCTGGTGCATCAATAAGGGTACACCGTTCAGCCGCGCCGCCAGGCCCGCCGGTACCGCCACGTATCCTCCACTCGTAAAGGCTGCGTCCGGCGCAAACTTGCGCACAATGCCCACCGCCTGCGCCATGCCTACCGGTACGCGCGCCACGCCTTTCACCGTCTCCCACGAGATATAGCGGCGTAACTTGCCAGCCTTGATCATAGCGAATGGAAAACCCGCCGCTGGCGCCAATTCTGTCTCCAGACCGTCATCGCTGCCAAGATACAAAATGCTGGCCTGGTACTCTTCCTCTAGCAATTTCGCCACGGCAAGGGCCGGGTAGATGTGCCCGCCCGTGCCTCCACCTGATACGAGTATCTTCATTCGCTTATTCCCGGCGCCCTCTCCAGGTACCGCTACATCTCTTTCCTTTTGGATGACCATTTTCCCTCTACATTCTTTCGCAAATTCGCTGTCATTGAGCGCCGCGAGAGCGCTGGCATCTCCGGCTCCTGGATATAACGCGAGATGTTCAGTAACACCCCGACAGCCGCCAGCGAAATCACCACCGATGAGCCGCCATAGCTGATGAACGGTAGCGGAACCCCTGTATAGGGAATACTGTCCGTTGTGGCCCCTATGTTAATGATTGCCTGCAATACCAACCACGTCGTAATCCCCGTCGCCAGCAACGCCCCATAGATATCTTGCGTCCTTCTTGCCAGGCGAAAACCACGAAACGCCAGGAACAAGAAGAGCAACGCCACCAGCGTACACCCGATATAACCCAACTCTTCACCTAGAATGGCGAGGATCGAATCTGTAAAAGGCAAAGGCAGGTAACCCGTCTTCTGCCGGCTTGCCCCCAGCCCTAACCCGAACAATCCACCCGAACCCAGCGCCAACAACGATTGATAGAGCTGCAAGTTGATATCCGTTACATGTTTAAACGGATTAAGAAATCCTATCAACCGCAGGTAGCGGTAGCCCTTACTAAACGCCGCGACTAAGAAAATGAACCCTCCGCAGGCCATTGCTAGTAGAAACTGCACAATATTGGCCCCTGCCGTAAAAAACATGGTCGTCGCGAAACCCGCGATGATCACCGTTGTGCCCATATCGTTTTCCAGCAGCACCAGTCCCAGTACCACCCCGACCAGGATCACAAACGGCGCCAGGCCGTACAAAAATGTGCTCACCTGGTTCCCTTTGCGCGCCAACCAGTCGGCAATGTAGAGCGCCAGGATCAGCTTGGCTAACTCACTCGGCTGAAACGAGAGAAACGAGCCAAACGTCAACCAGCGCGACGCCCCGTACGCGCTCCTGCCAAATAGAAGCACAATGATCAGCAGCGGCAGAATAATCATCATACCGGCCACCGAGTAGCGTCGCCATTGGCGATAATCTATACGCATGGTAATCAGCATTACGATCACACCCAGTACCACAAAAAGCATTTGCTTCTGAAAGAAGTACGAGGCATCTCCATAAGCGCGCGCAGCCATGAATGAGCTTGCGCTATACACCATCACCAGCCCGATACACAGTAGCACCAGCACAGCCATCAACAGCCAGGAGTCGATCTTACCAGCCACACGCGGCAGTCGCATGTCCATGTCCAGCGCCGTCAGCTTCCTCTGTTCCTCTTCGCTGATAGCTTCAGCCGCCACATCCTGCGTTTCCCATAGCCCCGGTAATCGCCAGCCCGCCGTGACACCTGTGCGCTGTATCGGCAGTACGCTATTTGCAACTCGGCTTTTAGTCCGCGGTAAACTCTTCCGCGGCAGAGCGGGACGCGCCAGCACCTCCTCAGCCGCGTAGCCAACTCTTCTAGTAGGCGCGACCGGCCGCTTGCCATTTCCCCTGACACTCTTTGTGCCTGCGCTCGCTCGCCCGTGCGCCTTTCGCCCCAACGACTCCAACGCCGGCGAACGCATAGGCAGCGGCAAATGATCGTTCTTCATCTGCCGTCCAGCCTGGCCGGACGCCCGCGCAGAGCGCTTTTTGATATCCTTCTTCAATTGTCTACGGAAGCCCAGCACCATGAATTTTTTACATTTCCCACTGTAAAGCTTGACATAGAACAAATTTTCGATTATACTAACTTCAGGCTATAAATGAACGGGTAAGCTCGTAAGTACCTGTAGATAAACTCTATGGATGCCTCTTATCAACCCGTTGAGAAAAAGATACCAGTCCTACCAGGGCATTTTTCAAAAATGCCTCGATAGATGTTCTCTGTCCCTCGTTGGAGAACAACAGACCCCACCCTTTCTAGAAGCCTGCAACAGCGCTCCCTCGGACGAAGTTTCCCGTCGTTCTCGTTACACCATTACCCCTGACCACGCTCCTCAATTGCCTGTTCCCGCATAATTTGCAAAGCCTGCTCCACCTCCACCTCGCTGAACGAGACATGCACCGTAGCCAACTCCGAGTGCTGCAGATCAACCAGTTCCACCCCCCGCGTATGCAACAGCTCGCTCCATGGATCCCCTTCGAACGAAGACAACTCCCATAGCCCCATTGGTACTTCCGGTGCCGCCACGCCCTCCACGCCCTCCACGCCCTCCACCCCTTCACCATCCACTGACGCTTCCAAAGCATGTATTCCAAGCAACTTGTGCCAGGTCTCGCTCAACATATCGTTTCCCTGGCAGCTCTCCATCGTATAATATCTATCATTTACCCTATCGACAGACTTGATCGCACGCTCATCGCCGCACGCGCTCAAATCCCTATTATCTTCTAATCCCATATATACCTCTTCACCACAAATCTAAAAATGAACACCCCCCCCCGACCCGTGTATAGTAGGGGTGGGGCTTGCCCCACCCTATCTCGCCCCCACCCCAGCCTCATACCGCGTCAGGCGGGACATGATAGTACCACATTAACTGTTGCCCAATGTACTTCCAGAGCGGGGCCGCCGCGGTACCGCCATAAATTGTCTTCTGCGGCCGGTCAATTTTTACCAGGATCACAAACATCGGATTCGTTGCAGGAATAAATCCCGCCACCGAAGCCTCAGTCTGATCGCTTGAGAGGCCCTGTGTTGTCGCCGTGCCGGTCTTGGCCGCGATCGTGTAGCCGGGCACCTGCGCCGGCTGAGCAAAACCATCGGTGGCCGAGTGCCTCAACATCCCCGTTAATAACATTGCCGCGCGTTCGCTAATGACCCTCCGCAACACCTCTGGTTGTGTCGTCACCATATGTCCATTATTGTTGCAAACAGCCACTACATAGGGGCGCATCATCACTCCGCCGTTCGCGATCGCCGCATACGCCATCGCCATCTGCAATGGTGTCGCTTCGATACTCTGCCCAAAAGCCTGGCGCGTCAAATCGCTGGGCGTCCATACCGTCGGGCTGTTCGCCGGTGTCCGGTAGAACCCTGTTTCTTCCTGGCTGTTAATCCCCGTCGCCTGTCCAAAACCAAATTTCGCCAGGTACGGGTAGTATCGATCAGGACCCAGAATATCGTGCGCAACATACGCCGCGCCAACATTGGCAGAGTGCTCGAGCACCTGCGTCATCGACTCGATACCATAGCCTAGCCCGTTCCAGTTCACTACCACCGGCGCGTCATTAAACGCTCTGTACCCCGGATCATTAAATGTCGTGTCCGGTGTGATCAACCCCTGGTCCAACGCCGCCGCCATGGTAACTGCCTTCATTGTCGAACCTGGCTCGTATGCGCAGTAAATCGCTGGATTGAAAAAAACGCTTTCTTGACCAAGACAACCTGTAAGCGTTGCCGACTTGCCATAGTTGTTAGGATCGAACGTTGGCGCTCCCGCCATCACTACGATTGCGCCAGTACGCACATTGACGACAACAGCCGTTCCACTCACTGCATCCAGTTGCTTCACTGCGTCGGCTAAAGCCGTCTGCGCCAGGTATTGCAGTGTGCTATCCAGGGTAAGCGTCAAATCGGCTCCAGCGATGGCCGGCTGTTCTGCGCTGGCTCCAACCACCAGTGGATTGCCGCTCAGATCAAACTCCGCTGTGAAGCTTCCCGGCCTGCCTGCCAGCAATTGATCGTACTGCCGTTCAATGCCATAGACACCAACACTCTTCTGATCATCCTGCTGGACATAGCCCAGGACCTGGGCGGCCAGGGAACCGGCTGGATAGATACGCCATGTGCGCGGCTCCAGGAAAATGTCTGGTAGTTGCAAACTGCGCAGTTGCTCGCTCTGTGCTGGATCGATACGGCTGGCGATACGCACCGTCTGTAACTCGAGATTGAAATCCTTGTACAGTGTCTCCTCGGAAACACTGGGCAGTATCCGGTGCAACGTGCTCACCAGTTTCTCCAGCGCGCTCTGGAAGATATCTGGTCCATGGTCAGCCGAGAACTGAATCGGCTCAATGTACACATCATCGCGTACAACGTTGGTCGCCAGGATGTGCCCGTTCGCATCATAAATCACCCCGCGAGGCGCATTCAGTATTTGGTTTTGAATGTGCTCATTTGCTGCAGCCTGGGCCAGGCTGTCTCCCCGCACTATCTGCCAGTAATATAACCTGCCCATCAGTACCACCATGCCAACACAGACAAGCAAGAAGATGAGCATCTGCCGGTTGCGTGCGCGTCGCAATTCTACGCTCATCTATTGCCCCCCCTTCGCGTTCGTCATGGCTTTATCTGTGGCTCAATCTCTCGTATTAGTTCCAGGTTTTTTACCATCAACACATGCAGGGTTTTTGGGTCCGTCGGCACAAGACCAAGCGACTTGGCAGCGCTGGCTATATATCCAGGCGACTGCTCTTGCGAGATGACATAGACCAGGTCCTGGTTCTGTCGCCTCAGTTTCGCCTGCTGCGCCTGGTAGTCTTGCAATCGTTGATTAGCTGTAACAGCCTGTCCCAGTTGCGTCAGATACAGGATCGCCATCAGGCCGATCAGCAGCACGCTGCTGATACACAACGCCACCGGGCCCATAGAGAAGAAGAATGGGTGGAGTTGTCGGCGTCTCTTTGCAGCCAGAATAGGCTTTGGCGGTAAAGCTCTATTTCCACCAATCCGCTTGTTCAGGCTATACATATGTCGCGTTCCTTACTGTAGGGGCAGGGCTTGCCCCGCCCTGGCGACGCACTACGAACCAACAACTATTTCAGCGGCCCGCAGTTTGGCACTGCGGGCGCGGGGATTAGCGATAACCTCCTGCGCGGTGGGTATCACTGGCTTGGCAGTCAACAGGCGTAACCGCGCCTTATGACCACACACACATACAGGAACTTGCGGTGGGCAGATACAATCCCTTGCCTCAAGCCGCATAAACTCTTTAACTATCCGATCCTCTAACGAGTGAAACGAGATAACCACCATCCTACCGCCTCCCTTTCCACCCTTCTCTTCATTCCCTTTTGCGCTCAACACATCCAACATCTGCGGCAGAACCGCCTCCAGCGCGTCCAATTCATGATTCACGGCTATGCGCAATGCCTGAAATGTTTTTGTCGCTGGATGTATCGCTCCAGGCTTATATGGAACACCGGCAGCCGCCAGTCGCGCCAACTGTGCTGTCCGCGTAATCGCTCCCTTCGACCGCTCTCGTACGATACGTCTTGCGATCTGCCTTGAACGTCTCTCTTCACCATACCGCCAGATTATTTCAGCCAGTTCCTGCTCGCTTGCGCTATTTACAAGATCGGCGGCAGACATCCCCTGTGACTGGTCCAGTCGCATATCCAGTGGCCCATCAACGCCGAAAGAAAAACCCCTCTCCGCGTTATCCATCTGGTGTGACGAAAACCCCAGGTCCAGCAATATACCCTGTATAGACACAAAACCGGCCTCGTCGACGATACGGGCCAGCTCAGCGAAATTTCCATGTGCCAGAACTAGACGCCCACTGCTCACCGCCTCTGCCAGGTGTTCCCTGACTCTTGCCAGCGCCTGGAGATCGGTATCTATTCCCAGGACCTTGCCGCCGGGAGCGGACCGCTCAAGTATTGCCTCGGTGTGACCGCCTCCGCCTACTGTGCCGTCGATATAGTGCCCTCCAGGCTCTGGCTGAAGATACTTCAGTACTTCCTCCAGCATCACCGGCACATGTGTTGTTTCCATGTCTTCCGTATTCGTCTGTACCCTACTATTTTCGCGCGCTAGAAGGGGATTGCCCCTCCCTCGGCCTCTAATTTCTCTTGGTATTCTTGCCAGGCTGCGCGATCCCAAATCTCAAAGTGATCACGCACTCCGGCTACTGTGACTTCAGTTCCCAACTTAGCGTAAGCACGCAACTTGGCCGGTATCAACATGCGCCCTTGTCCATCCAGCTCTATCTCACTGGCACTTGGATAGATGCGCCTCTCAAAATCACGCAATTCATCACTTGTCATCCCCGCTATCAGTTCAGCCGATTTCGCCTCCCAAACTTGCATAGTATACACCGACAAACACGCGCTCTTCCCCTTGCTTATGACGCCTCCTCGGTCCATTTGCACCCGGAATTTGGCTGGGACCGCCATACGCCCTTTCACATCGATAGTATGTTCGTGTTCGCCAAGAAACATTGCTCACCCTGCGCCATTTGCTGCCCTTACTCCAACTCACTTTTATACAAGTTATCCCGGTCACCCCTCGTGAATCATCCCTGATATTCTCCCTATATTAGGAACGATTCACCCTCTTCCCCCACCACCGAACAAACTCACCAATATTCCCCACTTTGCCCCACTTCGATTATAACAGATAATATCCAAAAGATGAAAGAGGGTTTTCCACCAGTTTTTCTCAGTCATGTGGATAACCTGTGGAAAACTTGACCAAATGACCTCAAAAATGCCGTCAAAAGCTGCATGTTGATACACAAAGAGAAGAAACGAATTTACAAGTTTCAACAATTACTAGAGCAAATTTCATATCCTGGTTCTATCACAACGCGGCAAGAGAGCCCCTGCTTTCAAGCATGGAGGTGAATTGCCGCCCGCCCGTTGGCGGTCTCAATGGTTGACATACGCTTTCTAATCTGCCATAGTTAGAAGCATGAGGACATTTGAATACCGCTTGTATCCA
>JBGQJX010000027.1:0-18918 GCA_041499255.1 Ktedonobacteraceae bacterium
GTGTTCCGTCTGCAGCAGCCAGGCATACATCTGGCGCACCTGACTCACCTGTTCCTGCCATTGTTCGCGCAAGCCAACCAGGACTTTCAGTCGAGCGAGTTTCATCTCCACGGATCGGCTTCGTGGAGCCCCTTTTTTCCCAGCTGCACCAGGCTAGTTTCGATTTGGGTGAGGCCATCATAGGCTGCCAGCCCTGGATACTCGAACGGCTTTTTGCCTTCCAAATTGAGCACCGTCTGAATGCCAGAGGCATAATCGGTGAGCACTTGCAGTTGCTCTCGCTCTGCCTGCTTCTCCGCGTTCGTCTCCTCCGGTCCAGCTTGAAGCTCATGCGCCAGTTGGTTTCGCGTTTCCCGCAGTTTGTTCTGGATCGTTTTGCGCATGGCGACGCGGGTGCTTCGATCAAAGTCATACATCGGTCCGCTGGCCTCCCGCAAGTAGTGAAACTGGCAGGTTTGATGCGGCACTTCCGGCCAGAGTTGCGCCACGGCTAACCGTTCCGAAAGCTGGGCATCGCTAATCACTCCGAGAATAGGAAGCTTCAGGGCGACAACGGGCGCGAGAAGCTGTTTCATGACTTCCGTTTCACTGGAATTCACGTTTTCGGCGCACAGGACGCGCCCTGTCAGGACATCGCGCACCAGATAAATCGTTTCGTTCCCTTTCTCGGGTTGGATGCCATCCAGCGAAATCAGTAATCCCCCATTTTCCTGCACTTGGGCCAACCATGCTTTCCAGTGCGGATCCTCACTGGGCTGATGCGCTGCTCGCAGCAGGCTACAATAGGCCTCAAAGAGGTACATCACTTCCCGACGAGAAATGGTGAGTGTAAATGGCTGCAAGCGCATGCTCAGCATCTGGTGAACCTCATCCAAGGTGTGGTGCTGCGAGAGACGCAACTGACCCACCAGAATCACCACATCCAGACCAAAGGTAAACCCAGGCAGGGCAAGCGCATCGGCTGCCACACTACGATAGCTCCTGCTTCGCGTGCTACATGCAGGATTGGGACAGCGATATCCCCGATGAATCAGCCGTACAGGCCCATCGAGTGTGATGACTGTTCGTTGAGAAAGCGTCGCGTAGCGTCGCAAGGGAGTCTGACAGGTCAGACAGACAGTCACCTCTGGACGATAAAAGCGTCTCGTCACTGACGCGTACTCTCGCGGGTGTTTTCGTTTGCGCATGGTTTCCCTCCCTCAAGAAAGTTCCATCAGGTTCAGTTCTCTTGAGAGTTTACCACTTCTTTCAGGACGCTACCATTGCACTGACGGAAAAAAATACCGCGCGTAGGCCCCTAAGTAAACCAGAACCGGAACAGGCGTAAAATCCAGCGAATAATGCACCAGCTTGATAACGCCACATCCGCAAATCCACAAAAAAAAATTGCGAAGAGCGTAGCGATGAGGCCATGGGAAAACACACATTGCGATAAATAGGCAATTTAGCTATGGATGAGATGTCAAAACAGTCACTTTCCCCACTTGACGCTAACAGAAGCTTAATGGTATCGTTGTAACATCCTCAAGCGTAACCTGAGAGCAAAACACGAGAAACCATTATAGTAGGAAAAGGTGGTACCTTCTAAGTACAACTCTTTTGGAGCCTCTTATGAGCACATCGTTACCCTCTTTCAGCAAATACCGGGTTGCGGCAATCCAATATGAACCAATACTAGGCGAGAAAGAGAAGAATGTGACCGCCCTTCTCCACTTAGTAGAAGAGGCTGCCCAGCACGAAGCACGCCTCATCGTGCTGCCAGAAATGGTAACCACCGGCTACTGCTGGGAGTCTCGCTCCGAAATTGCGCCTTTTGTCGATCCCATCCCAGGTCCCACAACCGACCGCTTTCAGCACATCGCTACCAGCTATGGTTGTTTTATCGCCATCAGCCTTCCCGAAGTAGACCCCTCCACAGAAGTCTATTACAACAGCATGGCCTTGATCGGCCCTGAAGGATTAGTCGGCACCTATCGTAAAATTCACTCCTACATGTCAGAACCACGCTGGGCGCGCGATGGAGACCTGGGCATGCCAGTCTGGGAGACGCCGTTGGGCCGCCTTGCCGCTCTGATCTGCATGGATGCCGAATACTTCGAATCTGCGCGTATCCCCGCCTTGCATGGCGCCGATGTGCTCCTCTTTCCCACAAACTGGCTGGACGAAAATTCTCCCAGCGGTATCTGGATGGCCCGCGCCTTTGAAAACGGCGTCTACTTCATTGGCGCGAACCGCTATGGCTATGAGCGCGGCACACAATTCAGCGGAGGCAGTTGCATCCTGAATCCCGATGGTTCCATTCAGGCCTATCTCGATAACGGTGAAGGGATCGTCTACGGTGAAGTTGATCTCAACCTGTGCCGTGATAAAGGCTGGGGACCCGCTAAAGAAGAGCCGTGGGGAAATCGCCTCGCTGATCGCCGTCCCTCTGAGTACGTCACAATCACAAACAATACCTATCTCTGGGAGCCTTTGCGTTATCATAGCTTGTATGAACTGGGCGAGTTGCCGCCTGGGCAGCTCTCATGCGTCGCCATTATCCAGACCAATCTACAAGAATGGTGGACGCAAGCAGCTAGCCCCGCTGCAACACAAACGTTGCGCAGCGTTGTCTCTGCGCTCATCAACGATCATGATCCGGCTCGCCCCGATGTACTGGTACTGCCTGAATTGATCTTACCAGGACCTGTAACATCCAGCGCTAACGAGGATGTCATTGCCCATTTTCAAAATGGAGCCATTGAAGTACCAGGGCCAGAAACCGAGGCCCTGGTAGAACTCGCCAATGAACTACAAATTAGCCTGGTTATTGGAGTAGCCGAGCGTGTAAGCGGTCCCGTCCCAACGTACTACAATACCGTCCTGCTCATCGATCCTGAAGGTATATACGGCACGTATCGCAAGCTCCACCTGACAGCTAGAGACCGCCTCTGGGCAAGCCCGGGCAATCTTGGCCTGCCCATCTTTGACACTCCCACGGGCCGCATCGGGCTGGCAACCGGCTATGATGTCCTCTTTCCAGAGACATTGCGTGTCCTGTCAGGGAAAGGGGCCGACCTGGTGTGCGCGCCCGCGCTGCTCAATTTCCCCGACCCCATTGGCCTGCCACCTTCCAGTATTCGCTATCACCGCCCGGTAGCGCCAGAGGACTTCGATCCAACCCATTATCTCATCTGGCGCGTACGGGCCGCCGAGCACAACGTCTACCTTGCGCTGGCGAATTGGAGCGGCCAATGGCATAGTATGAAGGCCAATGGCAACAGCGGTATTTTCTCACCCTCCTGTGCCACCTTCCCCTGGTCAGAGGTCATCGACGACGAAGAAGAACTAACCCTGACAATGATGACCATCGATACGCGCGAGCAACGCACAGGTCGTCGTTCATCCACTCACCCCCTAAATTATGCACCTGGTGATGTAGCAGGCTCATTAACCGGGGAGCTTGCTTATGATGTTCGTGACAGTATCCCCGGCAATGTGGTACGCAGCAAACCCTTGCTGCGCAAACGCCTGCCGTACTGGTACCTTGACCTGGTTAAAAAAGACCTATAATTGCTTATTTGAAGGAGATACACAGTTTATGAGGTTAGCAGATAAAGTTGCGATTATCACCGGTTCCGCGAGCGGCATGGGCAAGTATGCTGCCGAGCTATTCGCCAGCGAAGGAGCCGGTGTGGTAGTCACAGATATTGCCGAAAAAGAAGGAGAGGAGATCACCAGGACCATTCGCGACAATGGCGGCAAGGCCATATTTGTGAAGGCCAATGTCGCCATCGAGGAAGATGTCAAGCACATGGTCAACGCTGCCATCGATGCCTTTGGGCACGTAGATGTCCTCTATAATAATGCAGGCATTATGCCCGCCGAGGACAGCGGCGTAACGGACTTAAGCGAGGCTACCTGGGATAGAATCATGGATATCAACCTCAAAAGCGCCTTTCTCTGCTCCAAATACACCATCCCTCATATGATAAAACAGGGTAAAGGCTCCATCATCAACGTAGCATCTTTTGTCGCCTTCATGGGCTGTACCGTCCCACAAGATGCCTATACAGCCTCCAAAGGCGGGATGCTGTCGCTTACCAAATCCTTTGCCGTGCAATATGGCCCCCATGGCATACGCTGCAATGCAATCTGCCCCGGCCCTATCGAGACTCCACTGTTGCGAGTTCTCTGGACAAGTGAAGAGGCCCGTGACCTGCGTCTCAATCGTATTCCGTTAGGCCGCTTCGGGGAAGCCAAAGATATTGTCTATATGGCCCTCTACCTGGCTTCTGATGAATCCTCGTGGACAACGGGCGCGTGGCTCATGGTCGATGGCGGTATTTCATCGAACTACTTTTAATTCCTTTGCCATGATGAACCGTAGTTTACCTCGACACTGATATATCATATAATGGTCAAGGTTAGCTAACAAAGTTTCACTATGAAAAAATATCATCATCTAGAAGGAGCAGATTCCATGAATCAAACAACTACAGATCAATTAACCGCGCTTATCGCAGTTTATGGCGTAGTCTTCGCGATTGTTGGGTTAGTCTCAATCATTTTCGCCGTCATCGTCTGGTGGAGAATATTCTCCAAAGCGGGATTCAATGGAGCACTCAGCCTGCTCATATTCGTTCCTATCGCAAATCTTGTCATGATCCTGATCCTGGCCTTTGCCGAGTGGCCTATCCAGGCTGAGCTAAATCAGCTCCGGATGATGAGAAGCCAACAATTCCCAACGAATCAACCCTTTCCCCAAAATCCGCAGTATCCGCAAACACCCCAGAACCCCCAGTACCGATAAAAAGCAAAACCAACTGAAGGGGTGTAATCATAAACATTTAAATGAAATGCGGCATAATGCGATAATGTATGGGCCGCCCGCAGTGCCCACACATTATCGCATTCATTTGTTCATGAACATTCCTATGCCCCTACTAGTCTGACCGTCTTCGTGTGAAAGCGGGGGTGCAGGGGATGCTATCCCCTGACTGGGTTCCAGGGCTGTGCCCTGGCCTCTCTCTCCCCACCAGCCCGCGCAGCGGGCAACAGTTCCTATGAAATGTGACAGAACACTACAAGCTTCACGCTAGTTCAGTTATTGGAGGCGCATTACGCACATGTGAATTGAGCGTGACCGCTATTGCCAGCATAATCTGAGGTATACTGAGCACCAGCACCGCGGCAGCAGGGCTCATTACCTGGAGCAAAACCCCTGTCAGAGCCAGGCCAATAGGTTGACTGCCAAAAGCGATCAGGCGGAAAACGCTATTCACTCTCCCCTGCAAACGATCCGGGATCAAAGCAAGCCGGTAACTGAACTGTACCATCATATAGACTGGCACCACCACAAAGCCCACCAGGTTAGCCACCAACAGGACCCACGGACTAAAGGCGAAAGCATACAGTATCCATCCTACTACCCAGAGCCACGCTGTACCGATCATTAACTGTCCAAAACTGAAACGCTTCTGCAGCGGAACCACTAGCAATGCTCCAACTACACTACCAATACCACCGCCAGCGAAAATGAGGCCCGTCACTATATTCGATGCATGAAGATCCTTCGCCAATATGATAATAATCAGCACGTAGCCTGAACAGGGCGTAATCAAGCCAAATGTCAGTACAGCAATGAAACGCACCAGCGGATTATGCCAGAGCCATGCCATGCCCTCGCCAATCTCAGTCCATAGCTTCCGCGGCTCGGCATCCCTCTCTTCCTGAAACTTCGTTCTGATGAAGAACAGCGAGAAAGCTGAGACTGCGTAAGAGATGCCATCAACGAGAAACGGGATGGATCTGCCGATACCATACAGAATGGGGCCAAGGGCCGGACCAACGACACTCGATATGGAGTACAGGACCTCATTCTGTGCCACGGCGGAGGGTAACTGCTCCTTCAACACAACATGGGGCAGACAGGCCGTCTCCGCCAGGTTAAAAAAGACAAAGAGCGTGCCCTCAACCAATGAGACCGCGTAGAGTTGCAGGAACGTCAGATGACCGAGCGCGAGAGCCAGCGGAATACTGCCCAGCGCAATAGCTCGACCGATATCACAGATGATCATGACGCGCTTTCGATCCCAGCGATCAATCAGCGCGCCGGCAGGCAGGCAAAAAAGCGCAAAGGGCAACCCACGTATAGCCGTCATCAACCCGGTCTGAGCCGGAGAGTTCGTCAACGCGAGAATGAGCAGCGGAAATGCTACCAGCGAGACCTGCGAACCTACAGAGGACACCGTCTGGCCGCTTATTAGTAAAAGAAAATCGCGATTGTGCCATAATGGCCTTGCTGCCCGTGGTTTCGATGCAGCCGCCACTCCCGTGTCAAGAAACTGTTCTTCTTGCAGCTTATCAGGTGAAGTTGACATGAGTTTTTACTCCATATAAGAATTTTTTTTAACATATTTTATAGGATAAGAAACCACACTAAGGTATGTTAAAAGAGATTGTAAGTTGGGCTGAATTCCCTGGCTCTTTGTGAGCAAAAGCGCGCCGCAGGCACGAGCACAGAAAGTGCCCCCTTACGGCGATACACCCGAGGATAGATGCGAGGAAGATACGTTGGCTGGTCAATGAGAAGGCGAACAGAAGAAACTACTCGCATAGGCAAGCGGTGCCCACTTGCGGGTAGATGCTTTTGATAGCGCCACTTCCTGCCGCATAGGCCCGGCGTGATCGCCTATGCGGCCAGGTCGCTCATCTGGATGAAATGAAGGATAGACATCATGCTGTTGACCAGTGTTATTACAGTATACAGTACGGCATCTCGCTGCGCTGTGTACAATCGATTATCTAACAAAAATATAGTAACATGGGTGCTAAGATTGTGTCAATGTGTATCTTCACTACTATTGAAAGCGATTGAGTTGTAATATGTCTCTTGCCTGGGCTGGAGTAGCTACCGGACGATCCACCTCTTGAGCGATGCGCACAACGCGGGCCACCAGTTCCGCGTTACTGCGAGCCAACTGCCCTTTGCGGTAATAAATATTATCCTCGAAACCAACGCGAACATTCCCGCCCATCGCCAGTGCGATCACGCCCAGCGTCAATTGATGGCGACCAATGCCAGCCACGCTCCATGTACTACCAGTTGGGAGAGTACGCACCATATGTATCAGGTGAGCAGGATCGGCTCCGAGAGCTCCAGGAACACCCATCACAAAATCGAACTGCACAGGATCGGTAATCAATCCCATACTGCGTAAACGCATGGCTTCATCGAGCATCCCCATATCAAAAATTTCAATCTCCGGCACAATGCCAGCCTCACGCAAACGCCGTGCAAAAGTCTCCACTAGCTGGCGATTATTCATAAACACACTCTCACCAAAGTTCACTGTTCCAGTCGTCAGCGTTGCCATATCAGGTCTACACTCAATGCTCTGCAGCCGCTCCTCGGCGCTCATCCAGACTGCCCCACCAGTAGACACCTGCGTAATCACGTCACAACGCGCGCGAATCCCCTCTACTACCTGGCGAAAGAGCTGCGCGTTCTGCGTTGCATTGCCCTCCGCATCACGCACATGGATATGAATAATCGCGGCGCCAGCCTCGTGACATTCTACGGCTGACTGAATAATCTCCTCAGGAGTAACTGGCAAAAATGGCTGCTGCGCTCTTGTAACTTCAGCACCTACTATTGCCGACGTAATAATAACTGGCTGCATGAGAAACCACCCTCTTTCGTCGGGGCGATTGAAAAGTCACCACCAGGCAGGAGTGCAGAGGGCGACAGCCCTTTGCCGGAGCGCGAGGTGTCCTCGCCTTCCCTCCCTTCCTCGCCGCCGCACGCGGCAAAAGAGGACTTGTCAATTGCCCTGCTCTTTCGTACCGAATAAGTGACAAACAGCGGAAGTTTGGCTATACTATGCTTAGTACCACACAGGATAATATAAAATCACACATATTGCGAATAGAGAGCGAGATTAACCCAAGCTAGGCATCGGGGGAAGCATTGAACGCAAAAATAAACGATGAACCCATTCGTGATTATTTGCAAAAGCTGGACCGCCAAAACTACTTCGCTACAACCATCTTTGCGGTGTTAGCCACTGTCTCCATTTTCTGGTCCCTCTTTCAGATTGGTGACCCGAAAAGCTTGACTCTACTCTCGAATATCATGTATCCCTTATCATCGGCGATTGGTGCTAGCTGGGCTTTCACCACCGCCTATCGTGCGCGACGTGGCCCCTTGCGCTTAGAACGGCATTACCAGTTAGCGTGGCTGCTGGCCGGTTTAGGATTGCTCGCAAATTGCCTGGGTGGAATCTACTTCACCATCTACTTTACCTATCTACAACCGACAGGCGTCACAGACACAGTACCCTCTCCTGGCGATATCGGTTTTACGCTCTTCTATCCACTCACATTTGTTGCTTTACTTATTATGCCCTCAGCCATTCACTTCCGCAAGCGGATTGCCCTCGATTCGGTCATCACAACGCTCTGTATCCTGGGGGTTAGCTGGTTTTTTTTCATCAGTACAGTATTTATGGCCAATAAAAATGCACATGAATCTCTCTACGCATTTTATGTCATTCTATCTTATCCTTTTTGGGATATGCTGCTTATCCTTGCTGTTCTATTACTGGTTCGGCGACGCACAGAACCTGTCCTCCGCACTTCTCTGATCATCTTTAGCATTGGCATCCTTTGCCAAATCTGGGCCGATACTGGATACGCCTATACTCAGGCAATTGGCACGTATTACACCGGAATGATCTACATCGATCCGTTCTGGTTCATAGGATTTTTGATGTTTGGCCTCGCAGGCCTCTATCAATATTCTGCACTGGCACACCGGGCATATAGCGAACAGACACATCCTGCCCAGGTAGCTTTACAGAGAGAAACAGAACTATTTCGCCATGGCAAAGAATTATGGCGCCGTAATGTATTACTGCAAAGTATTCTGATCTATCTACCGCTCGCCGTTTTACTCATTTTGACGATTTATAGCGCGATGAGCGATAACTCACTCCATAGCGATCGAACGTTCTTCATGGTGGTCCTCACCGCCTTTGTTGGTATTCTGGTCGCAGTACGCTATCTAATCACCACTCTTGAGAATGAAGTCCTACTGCGAGAGCGAGAGCAGAAACGCCAGGAAGCTGAGCGCCTGCGCTTCGTGGGTACAGAGCTTTCCAATATTCTTGAACTCGACGCACTCCTTGAACGCATCGTCCTGATAGCTACATCCGACCTTGGTTTTGATGCTTCTATGCTCGTTCTCATCGACAAGGACGATCATCCACTCTATGCCCAATCTCGTCTCATAATCCACGCCGCCACATCTTCCTCACCAGAGTCTATTACCTGGCGACTCGAGGACAGGAATCTTCCACAACATGCGCTGCTTTTAGAGAACGAAAAAGAAGTGGCCTGGATAGCGCACAACATTGAACTGCCACGAGAGGTAGAGAAATGGCGCCAGGAACAAAACATTCGCACAACGCTCTTTGTGCCTATAACCTATCAGGGGAAACATTTAGGAAGTTTAGGCTTTTCCAGCCGCACTGACAAACATTTCAGTGTACATGATACAACGCTGGCAAAAGCCTACGTTGAACAGATCGCTCCGGTTATCGAACATACACGCCTCTACCAAATTACTTGCGAGCAAGAGGTTTTTGCGAGGTCGATGGCAAATATTGCGGCGCGCCTGAATGCGGCAGCTGTCGAGCAATCCGAAATTCAAAAGCTCATTTGCACCGAAGCTTCCATTGCTCTGCGTGCTGACTATGTATTGTTATATGGCACCGAAAATGGTGGCAAACTCATACCACTTGCGCTCTATGCAGACAATCATGTGCCACCTACAACACTGAGAGACTGGCCGCCAATTTATCAAAATGAATACGAAGCACAGATTCTTATGGAACTACAGCCTCTGCTGATGCAATTCAATGTTCCCCAGTATAACAAAGCCCCCCTGGCTATACCCGCCTTTTCCTCGCGTTCAAAAATTGCTGGTACCTATCCAGCACAATCTGTATCCAGGGAAATCATCAATGGCTATCCCACCTCATTATTACGAGAAAAGCTCATTCGGTGTTCTGTGCATTCAGCTATTTTTGCCCCGTTAATTTCCAGCGGAGATCCTATAGGCTTACTCATACTGGCTCGTTCGCTACCACCAGGAACGCATGAAAAGCATGCATTAACCAGCGCTGAATTACCCCAGGCACAAGATTTCGCTGAACAAGCCGTCGTTGCGTTGACAAATGCACAGCTCTACCAGAGACAACGTGAGGCCAATCGCCGTCTGCAGGAAGTTGACCAGCTCAAAGATCAATTTATGATGACTGCATCCCATGAATTGCGTACACCGTTGACTGCCGTCCAGGGATATATTGAACTGATGGCACAGTACGACGAAACGCTGCCGGCTGAGAAACGCAAGGAATTTCTGCAAAAAGCTCGCCGAAGTTGTGATGAACTGGTCGTACTCCTTGGTAATGTCATGGATGTCAGCCGTCTGGAGATGGAGGCCGGTATTCGCCCAGCACATGTAGAATCGGTATCGCTGATAGCCATGATTCTTAGCGTGCTCAATCTCATTGAGCCCCAGTTGACGCAGGAACACCGCGAAGTTTATCTTGACATCCCGGCTCAATTGAAAGTAAGAGCAGACGAAGGGCAATTACGCCAGGTGCTCGTTAATGTAAGTGTCAATGCCTTAAAATATTCGAACTCACCATCACCGATTGCCTTTACTGCTTGTACAAATTTTGATCATGGCCGTTATGTCGTTATTAGTGTGAGCGATAGAGGCCTGGGCATTGCGCCACAATACCAGGAACACCTCTTCCAGCGTTTCGTGCGCCTGGAAAGAGACATTAATAGTCCCATACGTGGTTCTGGCCTGGGTCTCTATATCTCTCGCCGCCTGATCGAAGCGATGGAGGGAAGAATCTGGGTCGAGAGTAGCGGTATTCCCGGAGAAGGTTCTACCTTTCACATTCAACTGCCAATGGCTGATTAGCCTTACTTCTTCTCTTTTTCCGCGGCTGCCGCAGTCGCCTCAGCCTGCTTTTTTACAAGTAAAGGAGCATGTTGCTCGCAAAAAAGAAATTTTCGCCCGCCCGGCAGAAGCTGTGCATAAGCAGCCGGTTCTCCGCAGGTATCACAACGCCCAACATGTGTTTTAACCGCCTTCATTGAACAAAATCCTCCTGGATGTTTATGTTATTGAACATGGCATGCAGTCCTACAGCCTGCCCAATCAGATATATTTCTTCTACAACTCATCATATCACAAAGTAACCTCCATCTTTCACTTCATTTGTCTTCATTTCTTACATAAGACAAAGAAAGAATCTTCTCTATTTACCGGCGAATTTGGGTAAGCAACGTTCTCCTTCTCGCTTAGAAGTAGACTTCAGGCTGAACTATCAGAGCGGGCTGGTTGAAGTCTTAAAAAAGGGCGAGTAAAGCACATGCGAGTATACTCTAAATAGTGGTAGAGGGTGATCGTTGGGGTGCCAATTTGTTCTGTTGAGTGCTGCTTCAGGCACGACCTGATGAGTGCTGCTCCAGGCATGTTCTGTCGTAGCTTCTGCTCCAGGCGTGCGCTGTTGAAGCAGGCTCTGGGCGTGAATTGTCGTAGCTTTGCTCCAGACATACTTCGATCATCGCTACCACTGCAGAAAGATTAGTCCAACTTCCTCTCTCTACCCTACAGAAGAAGAGAGGAGGGTACATCGATGGTACCCTCCTCTCTTCTTCTGTACGTTATTGGCCTAATGCGCTATATGGCTTTGTCTGGAATGCAACGCAAAATGGATACTCAGGGCTATATTTCCCGCTGGAAAGAAACGTAGAAGCGCCCTTCCATCATATTGCGTCAATTTCAGCATTCACATCTTCAATAGATGTAGCTTCTGCGCTCTCTGCCATGGCGCCTTCGACCTCCTCAACCTGTCCCGGCTCACGAATATCGATGTCGAGATGTCCATCTTTGGCCTTCACGTGGACTTCCCCGTGTTCAGGTATATTGGCGAGGAGAATACGCAGGCTAAGAGGCACGGTCAGCAGGCGTTCGATAGCCCGGCGCAGAGGCCGCGCACCTTGTGTCTGACTGAAGCCCTCTTTGCAGAGCAGATCAACAGCACTATCATCCGCGTGCAAAGTCAATCCTTGCTCAAGTAAGCGCGCCCCTAGCTCATTCATCTGCAAGCGCGTGATGGCGTGAGCCTGTTCCTGCCCCAGCGGATGGAAGATTACTATTTCATCGATGCGGTTGAGGAATTCTGGGCGGAAGGTCTGGCGCAAGCGTTCCAGTAAACGGTCACGCTGCATCTCCTCTGCCGTTCCCTTGATAGTGGCGCGGAAGCCACTGGGCATCGAGCGCCCCAGCATATCGGTGCCAACGTTAGATGTCATAATCCAGATGGCGTGTTGAGCATCTACAGTATGGCCCTGGGCATCTGTCAAGCGACCGGCATCAAAAACTTGTAAGAAGAGATCAAAGACTTCTGGGTGGGCCTTCTCCAGTTCATCCAGCAAGACGACACAATGGGGACGGCGGCGCAGCTTGCCGGTTAATTGACCTTCCTGGTCGTGCCCGATGTAACCGGGAGGTGCGCCGACCATGCGCGAGACCGCGTGCTTCTCCATATATTCCGACATATCGATACGGATCAGGTATTCGTCGGAGCCAAAGACTTCTGCCGCCAGGGCACGCGCCAGTTCGGTCTTACCGACCCCTGTTGGTCCCAAGAAAAGGAAGACACCTGCGGGGCGATTACGCGGCTTCAGGCCGGCGCGAGCTACCTGAATGGCCTGCGTAACGCGGCTGATCGCCTCATCCTGGCCGATGACCCTTGCTTTGAGGCGAGATTCCAGGTTCAACAGGCGATCCCGTTCCTCTCGCCCCGGTGCTCTCACGGGTATACCAGTGCGATGCGAGATTACTTCGGCGATCATTGAAGCATCGATCAAAGGCGGTTCATCCAGATCTTCGAAATCATCTTCCTGATCCGCTCCCTCTGTCCCTGCCCCTTCCATTGAGAAGACACGCGCCTGCGAACAGGCTTCATCCAGAACGCTGCACGCTTTGTCAGGCAGACGCAAATTGGGCAGGTACTGCACAGAAAGATGCACCGCCGCGTACAGAGCCTCTTTGGTAATACTGACATTGTGGTGTTGCTCATAGAGATCGCGCATACCCGTCAGAATAGTAAGAGCCTCCTCGGGCGTTGGTTCCTCGATGATTACCGGGCGTAGGCGACGCTCCATCGCGGCATCTTTTTCAATCAGGCGGTACTCTTGCGCGGTGGTGGCGCCAATACAGCGCAGTCGACCACCGGCCAGGGCAGGCTTGAGAATGCCCGCCGCATCAATACTGCCATCGGCGGCACGCCCCGTCCCTATAAGCAGGTGCATTTCATCAATGAAGAGAATAATATTGCCGGCGCTCTCTGCCTCCTCAAGAACTTTTAAGAGCCGCTCCTCAAATTCGCCGCGGTACTTGGTGCCAGCAACCAGTGAACTGGCTGAGAGTTCGATCAGGCGCTTGCCACGCAATTCGGCAGGGACCTTCCCGTCAACGATACGCTGGGCAAGGCCGCCCACAATAGTGGTCTTCCCAACGCCGGAGTCCCCAATCAAAACAGGATTATTGCGATCCTTGAGCATGAGCGTCTGCATCAGAAGGCGCAGCTCTTTCTCGCGTCCAATCAGAGGCGTCAACTGTTTCAAGCTGGCCTGCCTGGTCAAATCGCGCCCCAGGCGATCTAGAACCGAATTACTTCCTTTAGCCGCGGCATCGGGGCTTATTCCTATCGGGAGCTCAACGGACGCGTCCGCCGGATTCGCGCTGATGGAGGGCACCAGTTCGAGCAATGCGCGCGCATTACTGGCCAGGATAAGCTCTATCAAGTGCGCTGGATTAATGCCCAGTTTCGTGAGTAATTCATGCGTGACGCCGTCCCCTTCACTCAATACTGCCTGCGCGATTGCCCGCTCATCTATGGTAGGTGAGTCAGAAAGTATAGCATTGCGCTCCGCCGTTTGTAGGATCTCCTTGCAGCGGCGCGTTGGGAGGATTGGCGTGTCACTGGTGGCTTTCCCATTACCAAGGGCGAGACGAATGACATCGCGCACCTGTTTAGGGGAGAAGCCCAGGGTTCGCAACGCATCCTGTGTGCACCCGCCATCCAGCTTTGTGAGAGCGATAAAAAGATGAGGAGTTCCCAGGTAATCCTTGTGCATTCGCCGAGCTTCCATCAAAGCGAGGCCAAGCACTTCCTGTAAAAAACGCCGTTCAAGCGTGTTCGAGGAAGATATGATTGGAGAGATCAGGTTATTATCATCGAATGCCTCAAAGTGCAGTTCATTACTACGCTCTTTGCTGGAAGCAGAAACTGCCACTAAGCGCTGCATAGGGTCGCCATAGAGCACAAAGGACATCCAAGATGTGTCCTCCGGGCGATGCTGTGCCATACTTGATCGCGCCCGGCGCACTGCTTCACCAAGCGTCACTCCATCCGCCACTTCCTGGTAGCAGAGCACCGCAAATTCGCGCGTACGTAGAGTGCTCACAGGCCAGCGCATAGCCAGCACAGCACCTGCCCCTGACGCTAACAGGTTACGTGCCAGTTTCTCCATGGACTCTTCCCGTTCTTGCTGGCTTGGGGCCGAACTACCATTGCGACTCTGCCGTTCATCTTCATGATAGCTCAGAAAAACCAGGGGATGCTTTGGTAGTGGCTGCAATAATTGCTCGACGACAGCGCTATCTAAACGAGAACTCCCTCCCAGCACCAGGACGGGTTCTTCTCCCCGGGTAATGGGCGGTGGTCCGGCATAATGAAGCACTTGCGGTGAATCTGCGCTGATACGCATCTTCATTTCCAGTTGATTCGCTTGCTGGCGATAGAGAATGATACGCGACACTGATTCGGGCAGGGTGGTGCAGAGTGTGGCAACTTCTTCTTCGGCCACAGGGCGGTCGCCGCCAGGGTTCACAAGAAACAATACCATTAGACCTTGCGCCTCACGGCGCCCTGCTTTTCGCGTCGTCCGCTCCGATATAGGAAAACGAGGAGTCCCATTAAGATCACCGGCCACCTGCCGACCTATACTGAGTTGCTGGCCAAGAAAATGCCCAGGTTTCGTATTACTATCGAACAATAACTCCCAGGGGATGTCAGGGGTGTTGGTGCTGACAATAAGCGCAGTGTCAAGGTGACGAAGCGCCTCTTGAATCTGGGTGGGAAGGAGATGATCATGAAGGAAACGACCCAGATTGAGCAGAGAATCATTGACAGCGCTCATCTTCATTGTCTGGCGTTTTACATCTGCCAGAGCCATCGCCTGCATATGTTGGGCAGCCGCTTGTAAAGCTCGTCGCAGGCGTTCGCGTATCTCGGGTGTGAGTTCAATGCTGTATTCCTGCTCTACTTGCGATGAACCCTCGGGCAGTTCGAGACGAAAACGGTAGACAGTTTCTGACCGTAGTATTGTTAGTAGGGCCGATTGTTCCATAATACTTTTTTCCACATTCTACCCGGAATACGCCAAATTCGCATCCTCAACGAAAAAAGCACCGCGATGTTTGCACAAGAAGTATACGGGTAGGGATATGTCAGTGTCAATACTTATGCTCATACCCCTGGTTGCGGGTAACATCCCACCCCCACATTTTTCCCGATTGGGAAACTCCTCAAAGCAAAGTTTGTATCTTCTCCCAGGATACCATCAAAGTATTGTCCCGCGGTTTTAAGCACGCCACAATTGCCAGGAGAGGGCAGAATGGTGAGATCTAATTCGGGAAAGGTGCCGGCCTGGCGCTGCACCAGCAGGGTATAAGGAGTGGTATGCCCTGCCGGCGGAACATACCACGAGAGCGTGACGGTCATCGTGCAGTTTTTGGGCACGATCACCCAACCCCCGAACATCGCTCGCCCGGGTTCATCGCTTTGAAAATTAATTGGGGGTCCTACGGTATCCAGCGGATGCCAGCTCCCACCATCCTCGTCGCTGAGCGAAGGAGCGGCCGCCCCTGGCTGAGATTGACCGGTTGGACACTGCAGTTCATGCCCTGGATATACATCTGTAGGAGGACAAGCAGGATAGTACGCGCCACAAAGCGGTACCCCGGTGTCAAAGCCATCTCCCCACAAATATGTACTCGACGGAGGGACATACACTCGCACATAGTCATGATAGGTATCATAGCCATATACTGGCCCAACCTGGTTGTACACCAGGCGCATTTGCATGAGATGTGTAGCGCCTCCTTCAGCATTCAGGGTCACGGTATCATGGATGATGGTTCTTACAAACTGAGAGGCTTTGCTGGCACTGATATTCGCCTGGACAACGTATAAGCCGTCGTGTGTCGTGGAGCGATCAATCTGTGCAGTACCACCAAATTGTACCAGCGCTGCCTCGACTTGTGGATTTGTCACATAAATCTGCAAATCCTTTGTCTTCAAATCGTTGAGTAACTGGTGAGCAATGGCAAGAATCTCGTCCGGGGGAGCGTGGCGTATATGATCCAACAACAGTTGCGCTAAAAGCGATGTAAAACGTTTACGGCTGGATGTCGATGTATCGCTAGGTTGATAAACGGCCTGTTTGGCCATGCCAACGTTATCCAGTTGGTAGTAATGCAGGCGCTCTTCAAGGTTCTGAGCAGTAATAGTTTCATTATAACCAGGCACCTCGATAGGCCCTATAACCTGTAAGATGTGCTCGATCAAGAAAGTGGTGAACATGATCACACCATCGACCTGATGGCCAACCTCACTTTTGTATTTAGTGATAGCGATCTGGGCGGAAGTCGGAAAATCAGCGGATAGATTTGAGTCACGCAACCCCCAATTAGCAAAAGGCCACCAGCTACGATACTGCGGCAGCGCTAAGACCCCGAGGGTGGGACTATTATCAACATACTCTACCAGCGAGATATCCTTGAGTGAGAATGGGGCAACTCGTCCGCCGTTGACAGAAAGTTCGCCGTATTGTCCGGTAAATCCCCCAGTAGGACGCAGTTCCGCGCGATCCATGGTCTGGACAAGAAATGTACGCGGTTGATCCACGCCGAGCATCCATCCAGCGGCATCCAGCAGATTACGCACCTGTACCAGGTCCGTTTGCGCCTGGGGAATCAACTGGAGCAACTGTGCCAATTGAGCACGCTGGGGAGCGCTTATATTGGCTGGCAGAGACTCTAATGAAAACTTATGGCTCTGTGTCTGGATATCATTTATCATCGGTAGGATTTTGTCGATGGTGGTACGCACGAGATCAAGCACAGCCGGGGTAACAAGCGGCTTAGCTGTTGCATTGAGCAGCGGCCCGCGAAATGTTGGTGCGAGTAGCGTCGCTGAGTGAATAAGCTCTTGCCCAATATTGGTCACTTCAATCCCAATCTGGCTAATGGCGCGAGCAGAAATAACCTGGCTGCCATACTGGGGTAAATAATGCACAACAGTATCGATAACAGCGGCATGATCGAGAGTGTACTGGACCTGCTGAAAATCCTTGTGAGCAGCGCTGAATTCTTTCTGTGCAAGACGCAATTTGCCCAGATCGAGAAAGCCAGTGGGATGACTTTTGAGGCCAGTAAAGACTGTTTTCACATTGAGCAGATGCTGTATACCATCGTAGGCTTCGCCGCGCAGGGTCGTATAGGTAGTATAGGCGCCAACACCAAAGTTTATAGCCATGATAGCGGGAATAAGCGTACCACTTAAAGCCAACAACAATAGAGGGATAACTATTTTGGGAGCCAGTTTTTTGCGCCTGGGGCGAGCAATGGGCAGAACAGGTTGAATACTCTCACCGTTTAATTCGTCTACTGTCTTACCAGTCGCAATAGGGGACACATCTGATGGTGATCTCGTTTCAAGGACTGGCTCAACATCCTCAGCGCCTCCCTCAATTGTTTCTATGGCTGGAGCCTCCTGCGTATCCTGTACTCCCACCTCTGCTTTCTCCTGCTCTGGAGGAGAAGATAAGGCCTCTGCCAGACCAGCAGGAGACGAACCATCCCCTTCGCTACCATCCACAGGCGCTGATAAGGTTGATGGCGCTAGAGCTGGTATTTCTTTATCAGTGATTTGATTATCCTTAATGGTATCTTCAGAAGGTATTTTACCAGTCTCTAAAGGGCCGCTGTTCGTTAATGTATCGGACATATTCCGCCCCCAGCCGACTTAAATAAAAATAGCGCATAGGAAAGCCGCGCCAGGCCGACCGCAAAGGGTCGACCCTACTATAGACGTAATCGCTAAGTGGGTGATGAAAGTTCCAACCCCTGGTTTGTTATCGCCAGGTCGACCGCAAGGGTCGACCCTACTATAGACGTAATCGCCAGGTGGGTGACGATAGTTACAACCCCTGGTTTGTCATAGAACCTTTGCTTAATTATTAGTACGTTTTAGTGGATCGTAGCGTTACAATTATGTCTTCCCCACAGATAATTGTAGCAAACGATAGCAAGTATTTTCTAGCTACACTGGCTTCAAGTGCAGTGTCTGTGAATTATCGTGAAAATGCTATTATTGCGACTCATGCGATGTTGACTGTTTCAAGTGTATCAGTGTTTCACATAAGTTTGAGTCGAAGTGGCTCACTGTATCAAGTGTATCAAGTGTGTTGAATCCCATAAAGTCGTGCCCCCCTATTGTCTCACCAAGTCGTACCGGTCAGGCACTCGACCAGAGCGAGCTGTCGTTGGGCTTCCACAAAGAACGGAAGCGCGAGTTGATAGGCGGGAAGCTGCAAAAGCAATGCCAGATCTCCCATCAGGTTCGCTTTGGTCAAGCCCTGAGCCGCCACAGTGACCGGAGGCTGGGGTCCTTGAGGCTGGCAGACAAACGCCACCTGCTCTTGATCAAAGGTGATTTCCAGCGTCTGTTTCTCATAGGTCACCCCCAAACGGTAGGAATACGTGCCCAACTGAAACAC
>JBGQJX010000028.1:0-18905 GCA_041499255.1 Ktedonobacteraceae bacterium
GATTTGATTAATATCGACCTCGACGAACGCAGTCTCGATGTCAATCTATCACCCGCAGAGATACAACAGCGTCTCAGTGAAGTTCACCATCCAACAGAACATATAAAGAGTAAATGGCTGCGACGCTATGCCTCCATGGTGACATCAGCCAATACTGGCGCTGTCCTGACCGACATTTAAGATAACGGCTTTCTGTTTTTTGAGCGAGGATGTATGACAAGTCGCGCATCCTCGCTCAAAAAACAGAAAGCCGTTACTTTCGTACTTGCACAGGTTACAAAAAAACCGTAATCATGATAGAATAGCCATACTAAAAAGGAAAAAAACAATGCACGTTACATCATCAGAAAGGCAGGATGCTACCGATGGCACTGGTATTACCTGCCTCGACAACAGTCTTGACGCCAGCCACATCTGCTAACCTTGGACCAGGCTTTGATAGCCTCGGACTGGCGCTGCAACTCTATAATCGCTTTGAAGTCACCGAAAGTGGAGATGACCCACACCTTCCATATATCGAAGTGCGAGGTTCCCTCGGCGAAGGACTCTCCACCGGACCGGACAACTTGTTTTTTCGCGCTTTTGCCTTGCTCTTTGAACGGCAACAGGTCGAGCTTCCCGCAGTTCGTATTCGTATGACCATCAACATTCCGCCAGGATGTGGCTTGGGTAGCAGCGCCACAGCGGTCGTCGGAGGACTGATGGCGGCAAACGATCTGCTGCGTCTGCAAGACCTCTCTGTATCCAAAGATGAACTTCTAACATTAGCCGTCGAGGCTGAAGCAGGCAACCATCCAGATAATGTCGCTCCTGCCTTGCTTGGTGGCCTCGTTGCAACAACGAATGTCGACGGGAAGATACATGCCATCAAAACGCCATTCCCCGACGCGATCAGAGCAGTCATTTTTACACCTTCCTTTCCGATGGATACGGTGGCGGGGAGGAAGTTATTACCTGCCAGCTATTCAAAAGCTGATGTCACCTTTAATACCGGGCGCGTCGCCCTGCTTTTAACAGCTTTACAAACCGGTCGCTACGAGCTGATCGGTGAAGCCATGCAAGATCGTTTGCACCAGCCATATCGCCAGGCGCTCTTTCCAGCCATGCCTGATATTATCGATGCCGCCATCGCAGCTGGCGCTCATGGCGCTTGTCTTTCTGGTGGAGGTTCGTCGTTAATAGCGCTGGCCAGCGCTCACTTTCAGGAAATCCTGCAAGCAATGCAGGATACTGCCCATCAATTCGGGATAAGAGGAACAGGCAAGATTCTCCGTGCGGATCAGCAGGGCGCACGGGTTATCAAGACGGCTCGTAGTCGCCTACGCAAAGAAGCGCGTGCGCGTTTTGATGATCAGTATTACTGGCCGCCTGCCAGGCCAAGCGAGGAAGTGCCGACCGAATGAGAAATACTCTTACCCCAGCCGCTGCTGAAGCTTTGGCAACGATCATACTACGCTGTGTGGAATGCTCAACATCCTATCCTGGTATAGAAGCGGGGTGCGTTCCCCGCTATCGTTGCCATTGTGGCGGCGTTCTCGATGTAGAAATAAAGCTGCCCGCTGGTCAAAAAGCTGGCGCGGCTGGCTTGCGCCAGCTTTTTGACCAGCGGGCAGCTACTCCCCCTACCTGGCCCCTTCATGTGGACACAATGCTTCCAGATCATAGTGGTGTCTGGCGCTACCGCGAGCTTATACTGCCTGTGCCAGAGCAGTTCATTATAAGTAGGCCAGAGGGAAACACGAATCTCTACCCCGCAGGGATTGAGAATTGTGGGGCTGGTCGCGTTGGTCATCGGCAAATTGGCCACTACGCTGGATTGGAACGACTCTTCCTGAAACACGAAGGCGAAAACCCAACGGGCAGTTTCAAAGATCGCGGTATGACTGTAGGGGTTACCATGGCATCCTTGCTGGGTTCGCAGGCAGTAGCCTGTGCTTCAACCGGCAATACCTCCGCATCGCTGGCCTCCTATGCTGCCCAGGCAGGAATGCGCGCGATAGTCTTCTTGCCCGCGGGCAATGTCGCCGCCGGCAAGTTGGCCCAGTCATTGGCATATGGCGCAACGACAATTCAAATAGATGGTGACTTTGATGCTGCCATGCAGTTGGTCGAACGGGTCTGTAATGAACTGGGTATCTATCTTCTTAACTCGCTCAACCCCTATCGCGTTGAAGGTCAGAAATCCATCGGCTTTGAAATTTTGCAGCAACTCAACTGGCAGGCTCCTGACTGGCTGGTTTTACCCGCCGGTAATCTTGGGAACACCTCCGCCATTGGTAAAGCTTTTAGACAGGCCTATCAGCTATCTCTTATCAATCATATGCCGCGCTTTGCCTCAATTCAGGCTGCTGGTGCGAATCCCTTCTATCGCAGTTTCCGGCAGGGATTTGCCAGGCGAGAACAGGTCCAGGCTCAAACAGTTGCTACTGCCATTAAGATCGGTGATCCCGTCAGTTACACCCGCGCGCGTCGCGTCATTGAAGAAAGCAATGGCCTGGTTGAAGAAGTGACCGACGAGGAAATATTGGCAGCTAAAACTGTCATTGATCGTTCGGGACTTGGTTGTGAACCAGCCTCCGCCTCTACGCTGGCAGGTATACGTAAACTGGTCGAAAGTGGCGTCATCAAACGTGGGGAACTTGTGGTTGGTATTCTGACAGGGAACTTACTCAAGGACAGCCAGACGGGCATTCCACAACGTGGGGAAAGCCTCGCGGTCGCAGCCGATGTAGAAGTTGTCAGAAAGGTCTTACAGCAATGAATTTGACGCTGCCGAAAAAGCAGTCATCACAAAAAAGAGGTCCCAGGTCACAAACGCCTTCGCATCAAGAGAAAAAAGCTCTTTTCCCTTTATCGCTATGATCTTAAAAACACTAGCAAAAGCCTCTCTAGACTGCTACAATATGTTTAGCTTATTGCGGCAGTGCGAAAAGGGAAGGCTGAAGTGAAAAATTTAAAACGCAGGAGTAGACTGGTACCCACCTGGGATATGCCCACTGATCCCGTGAAAGCCGTGTTCTGGTTCTTTCATTGGTCCTTAAAAGTACTCGTGCGTTTTTTCTGGCTCCCCATTCTAGGGGGAATCATCTATGAAGGCCTTATCAATGGCTTTGTGGGGGGTGTCGTTACCTTGCTAGTTGGCCTCGGCGTCTGGCTCGGGCTTGCTGTCGTGCTCTTCTTTTTCAATGTCAGTACGAAAATTTCTCATACCGTGGCCGATGTAAACCGCATGCAACAGAGCTTCTCAACTCGGCGTCCCTTCACTCCATTTAGGGAAGCAGAGTATGATGAAAGTAACATCGTTGAAGGTTCTGTCACTGACCTGGAAGAAGAGCGGAGGAAACGCAGAAGAGAATAATTACCCTTATACCGGGGTCTCCTGGCTTTTATTCTCATTCTCCCACGTTCTCCACGCCTCGTCCCCTTGCCGTGGCACATATGAGAACATCAGTGAGCCTTCACCTTCGATACTATAATTCCCCAGTTCTGCTGGAAGCACCATTGTCTGACCACGAGCAAGCTTCTCGGTGCGCGCCAGAGAGTTCATGTAGCCAACCTGTACCTCACCGCTCAGAGCAGTCAGGATAATACAACTTTCTCTCGTCGTATCTTTCATATAGCCCGGAAAACCGTTTTTCTGCCTGAATGTGATCGCGCGAGTAACAAAGTACCGGCAGGCGGCTAGGCACCAATCCTCGTAGCCATTCTCTTCTGCCAATAGTACAGGTTGCACCTTAACGCGCGGCGAGACGCCATAGTGTGAGACTTCCAGTGATTTGCTAATATGCAATTCGCGAGGGATTCCGGCATTAGTAAGACGGCCATAATCGTACATCCTATAGGTAATGTCAGAATATTCCTGGAGCTCATAGAGCAATACACCACTACCTATAGCGTGGACAGTGCCGGCGGGAACAAAGATTACATCGCCTGCCGTAACGGGTACCTCATTCAGAAGGGTTTCCAGTGTTGCATCTTCAATTGCCTTACGTACTTCTGAGAACGAGGTAGGGGCCTTAAAACCATGTACAATTGTAGCACCGGGTTCAGCGGCAAGTATATACCAGAATTCTGTCTTTCCTAGTTTTCCGCCTTCATGTTTGGCGGCATAATAGTCATTGGGATGGACTTGCACTGAAAGTTTGTCATTAGCATCAATAAATTTTGCCAGTAGCGGAAAACGCTTCCCAAAGACTGCAATAGCTTGTTTGCCAAGCAGTGCCACTCCCAAATCTTCTACTAAGTTGCCTAATGTTTTACCTCTAAAGGCTCCGTTCTGAACTTCGTTCCGTTTTTCAGTCTCCCAGGATTCGCCAATGGAAATGTTTGACGTAGATAGTAGTTTCCAGGTATTAAGTCTTTGTCCACCCCAGATCGTTTCATGTAACGACCCTTCTAACCTGACAGGATACAACCTCTGCACAACCTTCTCCTACTTCGTCTGCAAGGGCGACCAGCTTAGAATCCGAAGGATAATGAAAGTAGTCGCATGTGAGGGATAATAGGGGCAACCGCATGCAGGGGATGATGAAGGCTGTGATTGCCCTGAGAGCCAATTCGCCCAATTAATTTGCAAGCAAGGCCCCTTCAATCTGGCGACGCAGCCTTTCGCGCATCATGATACCTTTGATGCGATTAATTTCACGCCCCCCCTTGAAAAAGAGTATCGTGGGAATACCATCAATTTTCCATTGGCTGGTTATTTCCCCGTACTTATCTGCATTAAGCCTGGCAAACGACACACGTCCTTGATATTCTTTACTGATTGCCTCAAATTCTGGGTCTTGTATCTTACAGGCCTGGCTGGTATCTATTGAAAAGTTCACCAACACCATCTGTGTAGCCTCAAGGACCTTTTCCGTAAAATCCTCGTCTGATACATCGAAGTAGCTGTCTGCCATCATATCCCTCTTCATCTCTGCGAATTATATGTGTTGTGCCAAAAGGGTACCACTTCGCCTGAAAGGATGTCAAGAAAGAAACGGGACAGTAGTCAATCCTATGCTTAGAGGTCAGGTCGCGGAGCTCTTATCGCGCCATCATTTATGATGCCAGCAGCATTTCTGCATCCTCAATCACATAGCGATATCCCTGTTCGGTCAGGAAGAGTTGGCGGTTGGCAGAAAATTCCTGGTCTCGTGTGTCACGAGTAACAATAGAGTAAAAGTAGGCCAGTCCTCCATCACTTTTTGGGCGTAGAATACGTCCCAGACGCTGAGCTTCTTCCTGCCGTGAGCCAAATGTGCCTGATACTTGAATAGCAACGTTAGCATCTGGTAAATCAATAGCGAAATTAGCTACTTTGCTTACCACCAGGCGCTTGAGTTCGCCCCGCCGGAACTGATCGTACAACTTTTCTCGTTGCTTGTTGGCCGTTTTACCGGTCAGCAGCGGCGCCTGAAGCTCGTCGGCAAGAATTTTGAGCTGATCAATATACTGTCCTATGATCAAGACCTGGTCATCGCGATGTCGCTCTGCCAGGTAGCGTGTTACCGACAACTTGGCCGGACTTTCCGCGGCCAGGCGATATTTCTCCCGCTCCTCTGCTACAGCATAGTTTAATTGTTCATCCTCGGTCAAGCTAACACGAATCTCGTGACATTCAGCAGTCGCAATCCATCCCTGCCGCTCTAATTCTCTCCACGGCACATCATACTTCTTAGGCCCGATCAGACTAAAAACATCTGCCTCTCGTCCGTCCTCGCGTACAAGGGTTGCCGTCAAACCCAACCGTCTGCGCGCCTGGATTTCTGCAGTAATACGGAACACAGGTGCCGGCAGCAAATGCACTTCATCGTAGATAATAAGACCCCAATCAAAGCTGGTGAAGAGCGAGAAGTGTGGAAAGTCTTCTTCTTCTGAACGACGGTACGTCAGAATCTGGTACGTGCTGACTGTAATGGGGCAGATATCTTTTTTATCCCCGGTATATTCCCCTATCATCTCAGGTGGCACGTCGGTTTTATCGATAATCTCATTAATCCATTGCCGTACCGCGATCGTGTTGGGTGAGAGAATCAGGGTGGCGCGTTGAATATCCCCCATTGCTGCCAAACCAACGATAGTTTTCCCCGCTCCACATGGGAGCACGACGACTCCGCTTCCTCCGCTGGGTGCCCCACCTGCGTAGAAGGCTGCCGCGGCAGCATATTGATATGCTCGCGGTGTAAACTCCTCGCCTTGTAGCATCGTCGTGCGCAGCTTCATTGGCAAAGGTGAACCATCTGTATAACCGGCCAGGTCTTCAGCAGGGAAGCCTATATGGATTAGAGCTTGCTTGATGTGCCCTCGTCGTGACGCATCTACCTGGATGGTATGACTGTTCAACTGCTGTATCAGGTAAGGTTGCGTGCGTTTATGGTGGTAAATTTCAGCCATCAATGCAACATCATCTGATGTCAGCAGCAATGCATCACCGTCACGAATCAATTTGATGCGACCATAACGGTTCATATACTCGCGAATATCAACAACAATATTCATAGGGATAGCGTATTTGCTATACTGAGTGAGTAATTCTAATACCTGGTCCGCGGTCATACCGCCAGCCGCTGCATTCCACAGCGAAAGTGGTGAGAGACGATAAGTATGTATGTGTTCAGGTGACTTCTCTAACTCCGCGAATTGCGCCAGCGCGTCTCTCGCTTCAGCGTGTTGTGGATGGTCTACCTCTAGTAAGACGGTCTTATCGCTCTGTACGATCATTGGGTTTGTTGGATTCATCTCTCTTTATGCTCCCTGCATAGCCGCCCATCTCTTCATATATTTCAAAATGGCATCGACAGTTGGTTCTTCATATCCCCGCATCAGATAACGTGCTCCTGTAATTACTTTCATTCCCTTGTAGCCAGCCTGCTGCTCCACAAATGGTTCGAGTTTATGGCGTGGGCAAATTTCGTCAAATTCACCCGTAACAAACAACTTTGGGCCTTCGAATGCTTTGGGAAACCCATTCGGAACCCGGTAGAGGAGTAGGCTAATGGCCACAACAGTCCGAATGCGAGGATCGTATGGCGCATACATCAGCGCGATATTTGCGCCGAATCCATGGCCTATGACGCTCACCTTGGTGGCATTTGCCCGCGGGTGTGCCATTACTATATCAATGGCCCCTGCCAGATCTAATGGCTCCATTCGTCCATCCGTTTGCTGTCCCTGGCTATGACCTACCCCGCGAAAGTTGAAACGTAAGGCAATCATCCCGGCCTCCGCTGCCAGGCTACGGGCTAGCGCCACCGTTAAGGAATCATTCATATCGCTACTGGCTGGTTGTGGATGACAAAGCACAACCACTGGCGCGTGCTCCAGGTTCGTGGGTTCATGTAATATTCCTTCCAGGAGAAACGATGGCTGTCCCTTGCTTTGAAATGTAATCACCCGCTCAGTCTGTGACGATAATAAAGTCATCTATGTTCCTTCATGTGATCAAGCTACTTTCATGTGTAACACATCTTATCGCACCGCTGTTCTTGCGTCAAGCAGATTGGGTAGGATGTCTACATATTTTTATGCGGAATTACGCGATTTTCGCGTGTTAAATGTATTAGTGGTAATAAGTATGTTTAAGCACTTTGCATATGCGCAAAATGATGTTATACTATGTACGACATACGTTAAAATATTGTTGTTTCTTTGTACAATGTGTCTGATTGGTTTGAGTCCTATTTTTATTGCCAGATCGATGTGAAGGTTTGGCGATGATGTACGAATCACAAGCTAGGGGAGATGTGATAACCTGCAAGTAATTGCTATTTTTTATTTCCCTTCTCTCCTGTGACACCGCTCCACCTATCGTGCATCCTTCAGGGGTATGGATGACGATAAGGAATTTGTAAATTTGCTTGCAGCAACGGTGCTGCCCTACAGCCAGTGCAACGCTTGATATGGTTCTGTTAGTGGAACTTGTCAATACTTTTGTGCCCGGCGTTTATTGTAGTAAGCGAACCTGAACGCAAGCTATGTGGTATACCCATTTATTTGGGCTGCAATGTCCCAGCCATTTAGCTACCCATAAACATGAAGATACTTTCGTTATTATGGTGATGAATATGGTTTCCAGAGGGTATACTTTGTCATAGTACTTGTGAAGTGTCAAGTAGGAGAACTTATGGCCAACATTTTAGTCGTAGAGGACGAGCAATCGATCGCTAAGTTACTCAAAGAAACGCTAGAGATCGAAGGTTATCGGACAACTGTCGTCCTGAACGGCGAAGATGCAGTACAATTTGCTCTCCTTGAAATGCCACACCTCATTATTTTGAATGTCATGCTTAAACCTGTACAAGGTTTATCAGATATGGATGGTTATGATGTGATACTTCGTTTGCGCAGCCATCCTAAAACAATGCACATCCCTATCATTGCCCTCAGCTCTTTAGGCCAACCTGCGGACAAGATCCGTGCTTACGAGAGAGATGTTGATGGCTTTCTCACAAAACCCTTTGATTTCGAAGAATTACTCGCTGGTATACGCAGGCAACTGCGCCGCGTACAACAGAGCTGTCTCTCTCCCCTTACTGGTCTTCCAGGCGGCTTACAGGTGGTGCGGGCAATCAACAATAAACTTGACGACGTAGACCCGTGGAGTATTCTCTATCTCGATCTCGACAATTTTAAAGCCTTTAATGATGTGTATGGTTTCCTGACAGGCAATGAAATGATCCTGCTAGTGGGGTATATCTGCCAACAGGCTGTCTATAAATACGGGAACACCAACGATTTCGTTGGCCATATCGGTGGCGATGACTTTGTTGTCGTTACTACACCTGATCGTGCAAAGCCGCTCTGCCACTATATTTCTGCAAGATATAAAGAGGATAGCGCCTCGTTATATCACCCTGATGATTTGAGACGAGGTTCTATAAGTGGAGTGGACCGCAAAGGTCGCCCATATCAATTCCCCCTCGTCTCTTTATCTATCGGTGTTGTCAATAATCAGATGAACAGACCTTGTAGCATACAGGAAGTGAGTTTTCTGGCCGCTGAAGCCAAGCGCAATGCTAAACAATCCACTTCGAACATCAGTTATATTTCATCTCAACAGGACAAAATCTATTTAGAACGATCATCTTCTATCAGCTCTCCTTCGCCTTCATTCTCTGCGCAACCATTCTTATTAAGCGGTCTCGCCTTGGACGGTTTGCCGCAACTTGCTGAAGAAGGCATACTGGTGGAATACGAGCAACAGGTCTATTAACTATCCCTGGCCAGAGGCGCAGTGGACAACCCTCTTTTATCGGATATCTCCTGCGCTTGCTCCTCTTTCTCCTTCCGCGGGAGGTCAGCAGTATCATTGAGGATCAGAAGAACATTCATACATCAGGAAGTATACATAAGTGGAAATAGAAAGCAGAGAAGAGGAACACGCCCTCAACGATCAGGAGTTTGAAGCCAGACGGCTCGCTTTACATGAAAATGCGAAACGAGTATTGCGAGAGAGCGGCCTCGCGCAAATGCTCCAGGAAATCAACAAAAGTGAGCTGAGGAAAAGAGGCACATTTGAAGAGTACGACACACTCGTATTGCTCAAATGGGGCACAGGCTATACTCGTCGTCATATTTGGGTTGAAGTCGATGGCAACACTATTCGTTTTAGACTTACTCCCCATCGTATCTGCCCCGATTCTGTACCTTTGTGTGATGGCGAGTATCACACGTTTACCAGCCAAATGTGGTCAAATAGTGACCTGCTCCGCTTAGAACTCTATAAATATTACAGAAAACCTGTAGCAGAAAGCTCTGACGATTAAGCACCCCGAAAGCAAAAAAAGCTCTCGCAGTGATTAAAGAGGTTCAAGCTCAATTATCTGAACAATCCCTACTCCACTGAGAAAACGGCTGATCGCCTGGTAGTTTGCTTCAGCATAATAATCTTCTCGATCAGCTTGGCTGCCCCAACTCAGCAGGTTAAGGAAGATGGAGCCATGTCTATAGAGTCGTTCACTACCTCTATGAGATTTCGCTAATAAGGCGGCCTGAGATGGCATAAAATCTTCGTTAAAGCCGCGTGCTAAAAATGCAAAGGAGAGAGACGGTTGGACTACCTGTCTGTGTAAACACTCGATCCAGCCACGTTGAGCCCGCTCAGCCTGGTCTGGGCGGATCGTTCCCAAATGTGCCGCCGCCAGAATTGGCTCCGCCGCAGGCCGACTGTAACCCCAAAGATAGTACATAAGCCATTGCTCAGGGGGGTCTAATAACATATCGGCAGCCGATCCTAAAAACAATTGTTTTGGATTGTATTGGTCCTGTGCTTTCAGCCAGCAATCCTCATCTTCCCAAGTCGTGAGCATAAAGTAATACGATTCATTGTGCCTGGAGCGATAAAAACTCGCACTGACTAATCCCACTGCGTTACGTATCGTATCTGAAATAAGGCGTATCCTCGCTATGCCTTCTGCTTCTCTTCCCGGTAATATATGAACCAATGTTACCACAAGTAGCTCCATACTGCTCTACTCCAATCGTATGTATTCCTTATCCCTCACATCTTGCTATTCTTTGTTGGGACGGCTTACCCCGTACTCCTGCCCGCAAATGTAGTTTCCTTTCGCCCTTGAGCTTAGTTGTCTTATAGAGTATACTTTTAACACGAGAAAAACTCGCCCTTCGTTTCCGGTTCTAACTTTGAGGCCTTTTCATAACAACTGCTAGAGCCGTCTTATTTTTAACTACTCACTTCATCCAGTTATATTCGGAAGGAGTTACTCTTCAATGCTTGACCCTGAGACGAACCGCAACACCGTAGAATGGAGACAAGCCCGGCCCGAAGATGCCGCTATCTGGGTCTCCGTGACCAGGCGTAGCGCAGATCAGATGCCCTTTGAGAGCGAAGACTCACAAATCGCCCGCTATAGGGAAGAAGACGCAGAACAACAGGCTCAGCGCTATCTGCTCTGGCGCGATGATACACCTGTTGGTCGCCTGCGCTTTTATATCCATGAAAATACCTCTATCCTGGATGGATTGGTTCTCTTACCTGAGGCAGGTGGTAGTGTCGCCGCACAGGTGGTTTCAGAAGCGCTAGTGCGATCGGCGGCACTCAACATGCGCCACATCAAAGCCACGTATCCCGCGGCCTATATTGCCTCCTTTGCCGCGGCTGCCTTTCAAGAACTTCGCAGCCGCACTGGTATGATGGCTTCTACTCAGGTCTCATTACCTCTGTCTCCTTTGCCTTCTTCCTTGCGAGTTCGGCAAATGACCCCTGATGATGTAGAGCAAATAGGTACCTTGCTGCAACGAGCCTACAGCGGCGGTCCTGACAATCTCCATCCTGACCTCACCGGCTGGCGCGCAGAGGCCCGTGCGATTCTAGAGGGCCGCTTTGGCCCGTTTATCCCTGAATGCAGTTTTGTTGTTGAGCACTCCCTGGATCGCTTTCATCTGGCAGGCTCCATCATGGCCCATTTGGAACGCAATGTATCTCGGATACATCACCTGGCTGTAGCTCCAACCTTCCGCCATGTAGGTCTTGGCCAATATTTAGCCTTGAAAACCATGCAGCGCCTGCACGAATTAGGCCACTCGACGGTTATTGTCTATGTCACGCTTGGTATTCCTGCCGTCAATCTGTACCACCGCCTGGGCTTTATCGAAGCCGGCCCAACCTATATCGAAGCAGAACGCAAGCTCATCATTTGATATACACGGCTCTCTGGTTGGTGTTCAATAAATGAGAATGGTTAATTACCTGCAAAAGATCGTAGGGCGTAGGTAATTTGCTGTTCTAGTGTCATGTTCTGGTCTTGAGGAATCTTTCCAAGCGCTGCTTGGGCTTCTGCTGTAGAGTATCCCAGCCCAATTAGCGCTTCCAGAACCTCAGATTGCATCTTGCCCGATGTATAACCAGCTGTTCCTGCACCCAATGCGGCCAGCGAAGGGAGTTTTCCCTTCAGTTCAAGTACCAGTCGTGCCGCGAGACGTTTTCCTACACCAGGAGCTAACGCCAATTTTTGCTGATCTTCGTCAGCGATAGCCTTATATAACGTTCGCGCATCCATCACAGACAGCAGTCCCAATGCAACCTTCGGGCCAACACCACTGATAGAGATAAGTTGCTCGAATGCATCCCGGTCTTCTTCCGTAGAAAAACCATAGAGGGCCATTCCATCTTCACGTACATGAAAATGGGTATAGAGCGAAACCTCCATGTTGCTTTCATTCAAACGATTCAGTGTCGTTGCCGGCGCGAAGACACGCACGCTAAATCCACCAACACGAATAATCGCCTGATCCGCTCGACATGCTTCCAATATGCCATGAATGCTTGCGATCATTTTTCCCTTTATCTCTTCTGTACAATAGGTAAACGTTTATTTGCAGTTTTAGGTAACCTCGTCGCTTTTAGGGTAGCGAAGAGTGCTATTACCGTAATTTGAGGAAGTTGTCCGTGAGTACACTTGCTGTGTGAAGATGGCAGATAGCCACAGCCGCAGCATCGGCAGCATCATCTGGCCGGGGAATAGCTGAGAGTTTTAGAAGAATACGTACCATCTCCCCCACCTGCTCTTTCTGAGCGCTTCCATATCCAGTCACCGCTTGCTTGACCTGTTTAGGTGTGTACTCAGAAATTGGCAGCCCCCCATTCGCCAGTGCCAGCATCGCAACCCCGCGTGCCTGCCCAACGGTCATTGCAGTACGGGCATTTTTCGCGAAGAAAAGCTCTTCCATTGCGGCTTCCTGGGGATGATACATTCCAATAATTTCGATCAAACTATGATATATATGTTGAAATCTTTCAGCTAAGGGCATCCGTGCCGGTGTTGTTATCACATCACAGGCTATCATGCTCAAATCATTCCCCCTGGCCACTACTACTGCATAGCCTACAATAGCCGTACCTGGATCTATGCCTAACGCAATTCGTTGACTGGGCGGCGCTGTTACATCACCCATTGATAGCTCTATCCTTTCGCCGTCGCCAATGAAAATGAAATGAGCATAATTTGCCCTCGCTATTAGTCTTCATAAGAGGCAGCAAACTCATCAGAGAAATCGGCGTTTGTATATACATCCTGCACATCATCCAGGTCTTCGAGTTTTTCCACCAGGCGCATTACCTGGTGCGCCACCTTCTCATCAGATATTTCCATCTTTGTCTTCGGCAACATCGTGCTCTCTGCCTTCACCACGTTGTACTTTTTCGCCTCAAGTCCCTGGCGAATTTTTTCAAGATCACCGGGATCAGTATAAACCGTCATCACCTTGTCCTCAGGCCCTACAACGTCAACGTCATCTGCCCCAAGATCAATCGCTTCAAGTGCGAGTTCATCGGTATCCTTCCCCTCTAATCCGACCTCAATGACGCCTTTTGCTTCAAACAACCAGTCTACGCATCCATTTTCACCCATATTCCCACCATTGCGACTGAAGGCATTACGTACCTCGGCAACTGTTCTATTGCGGTTCTCCGTTAAGGTCGATACCAGCACTGCCGTCCCGCCAGGCCCATACCCCTCATACGTAATCTCTGTCAGTGCAGATCCTTCTGATCCACCCTGTGCGCGTTTAATTGTTCGTTCTATATTGTCCATTGGCATGTTGGCGTCGCGCGCGTGCTGGACAGCCATGCGCAAACGAAAATTGGCATTGGGATCGCCACTGCCGCCCTCGCGTACTGCTACAACAATTTCTCGTCCCAGACGAGTAAACAATTGACCCCTTCGAGCATCGTTGACCCCTTTGGAACGACGAATCTGTGCCCACTTTGAGTGTCCTGACATATCTGTGCCCCCTACTCTATCTTAAAATAAACCGCGTTAATACCATATTGGGCCTCTATCCCTAAAAGAGAAGCCTCACTCAGGGTTTCTGCGCCGTGAGTGTAACCATTATCCGCGCCAGCGCGTGTTGTCACTGCATTCCCTGTTCTTCCCGTAGGATAGAGAGCAAAAATATTCTTCAGCCTTTACAAAGCCTGTACTGTGAGATAAATCTGTTGGCATTATTGTAACATGAGCAGGTACTGAGCGTCGAGGGGCAAGGTAGCAAAGGTGGCAAGGCAGTTAGCAACTCTTTAGATCTTTTCCAACCACTCCCTTATCGCCTGGTTCACCTGCTCTGGTTGCTCCCGCATGACATAATGTCCTGCATTCGCAATAACACACAAAGTCGCACCCTTCATATGGTCGTGCAGAAACTGGCTATACTTCACCGGCGTCATACGATCATCAGCCCCACAAATAACCAGCGTTGGCATTGAAATCTCGTGTATACGTGCCATACAGTCAAAAACATTACACGCCGCCAAATCACGGTAGAGAATATTTGGCCCAGGTGTAGCCTGTTCATGCAGCAATGTTTGTGCCAGGGTTCCCACATTGCTTTGTGTGACGGCCAGCTCTGTCAATTGACGTTTGGCCTGTTGTGGTGTTGTTTGTGCCGCCTCAAGTAAAGAAGGATGAACCCGTAACCGCGCGCCCGTCCCGATTAAAATAAGTCCTCCCAACTCGGCGCCATATTCTAATGCCATCGTCAATGCAATCGCTCCACCTAACGAATGGCCGGCAATGATAGGATGGTAGAACTGCAACTCATCATGAATAATATCATGAGCAGCCTTCGCATAATCTTGCACCGTGACGTTCTCCGGCAACGTGTCCGCTCTCTCCCCATGTCCCGGCAAATCAATTGCAGCAACCTGGCGATTTTTGCCAGGCTCTTCCACTTGTAAGCGCCATATGCGGGCACTATCGCCCGATCCATGAATGAAAACAATAGGATGCAGCATCTGACCAAATCCTTTCTTCTCTGTCTTCTAAGCAGCGCTTATGCTATACTACCTCTACATTGTACAACCTGCAAACACTCGCAAGACTCAAGGGTACAACTCAAATTGACAGGATGCGTAATATATTATGACAAAGAAGCAAGCCCCTACTTCTGCTATCAGCAACCGAAATAAACCAGGCGCAGCCCGTCAGGGATTGGGCCGCACGGGCGAACGGCTGGCTGCCGAGGAACTTTTACGTCAGGGGTATCATATCCTGGAAAAGAACTTCCGTTGCTCCTATGGAGAAATTGACCTTGTAGCTGAAGATGAGCAAGACTTGATCTTCGTAGAAGTAAAAACGCGCCGGGGCAACGCCTTCGGCCTTCCAGAAGAAGCGGTGACATCGCGTAAACAACAGAAAATTATCCAGGTAGCATCCTATTATCTCGACTTGCATGCTTGCTCGCAACGATCTTGGAGAATAGATGTAGTTGCCGTACAATTGGATAAAGGCGGCAAGCCTGAGGAGATACGTGTCTACCGGCACGCCGTCACAGGATGAATATGGAAAATAACTTTACATAATATATAAGATACGCCAGTATACATAACAATAGGAGGCAGAGAACATGGCCGATTTTGTAGAATCCGCGAAAAACCTCGTCAGCTCAGCCGTCAGTCGCACAAGCTGGGAAGCCCAGAAACAGTTGCGCGTTCGCAGCAAACAGAGCGAAATCGACAAACTCATGGATCAGCGGCGCCAGTTGCTCGACGAACTGGGACAGGTAGCTATGACCCATTATCAACAGGGAACACTCACGGACCCACAGCTTTCACGGATATGCGCAGGCGTCCTGGAGCTGGATCACGATGTCAGGAATAGGGAGGAACAGCTCCAGGAAGTAAAGAAAGAGGCCTATGTTCCAGAGCAACCTGCTCCGGTTGCAGATTATGCACCTCCACCTTTTACGCCACCACCTCCTTCACAGGCATCAAAGCGGCCTGGCACAGCCAACCCTTCAAGCCAGAAGCAGGTTATCTGTCCCAACTGCGGTAGCACGGTCCGCGCCAATTCGCTCTATTGCCGCAGTTGTGGCAACAAGCTGCGTTAACTCGATAGACAGAACATGTTATAATAAGAATCGTCGCGCTCCCTTGTAGAGAGTGAACAACAATTTTTCTCTTCTGTAAGGTGGTCGACTGGCAGCAAATAATTGCGATGCAACATGTGTATAAAGGTGGCATAGTGACCAGGCATTCTCAGGAAGAAGCGACCAGTAAACTCGACATCATCAGCCATAGCTCTTCACAGACGCAACGCCTGGGTATGCGATTGGGTGAACTATTGCGCGGTGGAGAACTGCTCTTGCTCGACGGACAACTGGGAACGGGAAAAACGACCTTTACTCAGGGCCTGGCTAGAGGTATGGGTATCACTGAGAACGTCAGCAGTCCGACTTTTACCTTACTCAAAGAGTACCATGGACATCCCATTCCCATGACACAAGCTGGACAAGAGGCGTCGTCGGCTCAACCATCACAGCTACGTTCAGGATTGACACTGTATCACTTTGATTTGTATCGGCTGGAAGATCCCGGAGAAATAATAGACCTGGGTTTCGAGGACTATTTCAACAGCTCAGGTGTTTGCGTTGTTGAATGGGCGGATAAAGCCAATCTGCTCTGGCCAGATCAACATCTCCGTATTCACTTAAAAATGATAAGTGAAACCAAGCGTGGGCTACTGTTAACTGCAATAGGACTTCGTTACTGTCAGTTGCTGCATGAATTCCAGAAATATACGTATGCTACTACTAGCTCTTGACACCTCAACGCGCCAGGCAAGCCTCGCGCTCTGTACCGAGGAAGAAATCCTTGGCGAATACGCCTGGCATGTTGGTAATAACCATAGCGTAGAATTGTTAGAACGCATTCAGCGCATTATTGCTGAATGTAATAAAACCATGCAAGAAATTGACGCGGTGGCTGTTGCTACTGGCCCAGGCTCGTTTAATGGGGTGCGCGTCGCGTTATCTGCTGCCAAGGCTCTTGCTTTTTCACTGCAAAAGCCTCTCGTCGGGGTCAGTTCCCTGGATATCATTGCCGCCCAGCAGCAGCAATGGCAAGGACCCGTCTGCTCCATCCTGGAAGCCGGCCGTTCTGAACTCTATGCTGCCTGCTATGCTTTTGAAAAGTCCTCCAACAGTGCCGGCGAATTGAGCTATCAAATGCGGCAACTCAGCGATTTCTTTTTACTTTCCCCACAACATCTAGCGAGCTATCTTCGGGAGCAGGCCAACACCTGGTTTGGTATCCCAGGCGAGCGAGCATTGCCTTCTTTCCTTTTCTGTGGTGAAATAAGTCTGGCATCACGTCAAATGTTGTTTACGCACATGCAAGAAAAATGCGTTTTCGCCAACAACGTTCAGGCCACCAGGCATGCTTCAGTACTGGCGTTGTTGGCCCTACAACGTTTGCATGAGGGGAAAGAACATAATCCGTTGCTGCTCGAGCCGCTATATATTCGGCGTCCTTCGATTACAACTAGTATCCGTAAACATCCGCTGCTTGGTAATAAATCGCATCGACCGGCGGATCATAGTCCGGAAGGACCAAGTCAGACAGAAAGGGAAGAGGGTGCGTTACGTCATTGACCGTATGACGATGTCAGACGTGCCTCGCGTCGTCGAAATCGAGCGCTTAGCGTATCCATCAACATGGCCTCCGAGCGCTTATCGTAAGGAGTTACAGGATAATCGTTGGGCGCATTACATTGTGCTGCGCGATAGGAAGATTCTTGAAGAGCGAGCAACTGTCCCCGCCCAGGAAATCGAGAAACCGCGTCGCATTTTTCCTCTATCGCTTTTGCCTGCCCGTCCCACCGTTACTATGCCAACGTCGGATCTGGCTTCCGTCATTGGCTTCTCGGGCTTATGGCTGATGGTTGATGAGGCCCATATCACCACAATCGCTATGCATCCCAATTATCGTCGTCTTGGATTGGGAGAATATATGCTGGTAAACCTTATCGATATTGCCTATACCATTGGCGCTAAATGGGTAACCCTGGAAGTACGTGTCTCAAACTATAGCGCGCAAAATCTCTATCGCAAATATGGTTTTCGTGAGGCCGGTCTCCGCCATCGTTACTATAGCGACAATCAAGAAGACGCCTTGATCATGTGGACTGATGAAATTAGCTCGACAAGCTATAAACAACGTTTTCAAGAAATGAAAACAAAGCTGTTGACAAAGTTGGAAGAGCGGTAACTCCTATGGAATAGCTAGTCAGTGTGGGGATTTGTAGTATGCGTGTACTTGGAATCGAAAGCTCATGTGATGAAACTGGAGCAGCCATCGTAGAAGATGGCCGCTACTTGCTTTCTAATGTCGTGGCCTCCCAGGTCGAAATTCATAATCGCTACGGTGGGGTCGTTCCTGAAGTTGCCTCGCGCCAACAGCTATCCTCCATTATTCCCGTCATAGAAACTGCAATGGAGAAAGCTGCCTGCTCCTGGCAGGATATTGATGCTATAGGCGCTACCTATGGGCCAGGGCTGGCGGGGTCGTTGTTGGTGGGGTTAACCGTAGGAAAAACGCTCGCCCTGGCGCGAAACCTGCCTTTTATCGGCGTAAATCACCTTGAAGCCCATATTTATGCGAATTGGCTGCTCAAAGATGAAAGTCCGCCGGAACGCGAAACAGCAAGTGCCTCCTGGGATGTGCGAGAAAGTGATCCTACCTTCCCCTTAATTTGCCTTGTCATTTCCGGTGCGCACAGCGAACTTGTGCTTGTGCGTGGCCATGGGCAATACGAATTGCTCGGACGTACTCGCGATGATGCTGCCGGAGAAGCATTTGATAAGGTAGCGCGCATTCTTGGGCTTGATTATCCCGGTGGGCCTGCCATTCAGCATGCCGCGCAGCGTGCCGAGGAAGAAATGCGTCAGCAAAAGAAGCCTGTTGAGTTGGCCCGCTCAGCCTATCGCCTTCCTCGTGCCTGGTTGCGAGGTACTTATGATTTCAGCTTTAGCGGCCTAAAAACCGCCATGCTTCATCTTGCTGAAGGTGCCGCGGGATATCAACACCCGACTCCGGCCCCTGATGGAAAAAAGAGCACAGGTGGCGAAAGCAAACAGCAGAGCCAGTATACACGCATGGGTATGCAGGCTGCACAGAGGGGAACGCCAAA
>JBGQJX010000029.1:0-18718 GCA_041499255.1 Ktedonobacteraceae bacterium
ACCTCCAAATCATTGAAAATATGGCATATGAGCGGGTATACTCGTAACAAGTTCATATGCCATATTTTAACTGAACCGCTATCATCACTACAGAAAGGGGGTAACCTTTCCCACATGTGAGGCTTCTCGTTTTCTGTTTACCTTCACAAAGCCTCACAACGCAGATCACAGGCGAATAGCTCTTTGTCAGTTCCTACACGTCAAACATGCCACCATCGGCTAGATTGAAAGGAGCACATCTATGTCGCTCGCTGATAACCCGCAAGAATTTTCCGAGGAACAAACCCTACAAAGGTACGGCTATAAGCAGGAATATAAGCGTGAACTGAGACGCTTTGCCTCTTTCGCAATCGGATTCTCGTTCATCTCCATCACCACCGGTATCTTCACTACATATGGTTTTGTACTGGCCAATAGTGGGCCACTTGGCATCTGGACCTGGCCGTTAGTCATCGTTGGCCAGTTGTTCGTGTCGCTGGTCTTTGCCGCGCTGGCGTCACGAATACCACTGGCAGGTTACTCCTATCAATGGACATCACGGTTGGCGAATCCCAAAGTTGGCTGGCTGATTGGTTGGATTTCATTTGTCTTCCTGATTGTAGATGTGGTGGCAGTCGATTATGCTGTGGCCGCAACAGTCTTGCCCAACCTCTTCGGATATACCGGAACTCCCCAAAATGCGTGGCTGGCTACGGCAATAGTGATAGGCGTTCAAATGGCGCTCATCGTTTTCTCCACCTTCTGGTCAACCCGTATTAATAACGCTGCGGTCGGCACTGAGATAGTCGGCATTGTAGGACTGACTTTACTGTTAGTGTTAGTTGGTGCTATACGAGGAATGTTGCAACCAGGTCACCTTTTCAGCACAGGCAGCGCACCTTCTCCATGGCTTGTTCTCGGCACGCTTACAAGCTCTGGTCCATTCATGCTCTCATTCCTACTCGGAGCATTTACTATTGTAGGATTCGAAGCAGCAGCCAACCTCGCCGAGGAGACACAGGACGCCCATCGAACCGTTCCCGCTGCCATGTGGTTTTCAGTGTTCTTGAGTGGTGTTGTAGGCTTCGCTTTCCTTATCGCGCTTAACCTTGCATCGCAAGACATTGCGGCGCTCTCTGCCTCCACGACGCCAGTTGCAGACATTATTACCCAGATATTGGGTACAGTAGTTGGTGATATCTTCCTGGTATTTGTCACTTTCTCGATATTCGCGTGTGGCCTGGTAATCTTTATTACCGTTACGCGTTTGACCTGGGCAATGTCGCGCGATGAGCGCTTCCCCGGTCATTTGCTATTCAAGCAAGTAGGCAAGCAGACTGGTACTCCTATAGCAGCGACTTTACTCTGTGGAATACTGATCGAAGTAGTGCTGGCCGGTTTTGCTTTGCTGGGCATTCTCGTACCCAGCCAGAGCAGTACACTGACTTACCTGTTTAGCGCGGCAACCCTGCTGCCCGCTATCATTTACCTGGCTACGGTCGTTCTTTATATCTATGCCCGGCGCAAGTTACCAGAAACGCACGGTTTCAGTCTGGGAGCCTGGGAGTGGCCGATCATCATTTTATCCATAGTCTGGCTACTTTTTGAACTCTCCATTTTCCGTGATGCTCAATTTGCTGCGCCGTGGGTTTATTCGCTGGTGATGTTCGGTATTGGCCTGATTTACTTCGTATGGATGCTTGTGACGCGTCCCAAAGTGTTGAGTACTCCTCCACAAGAAGAGGGGGAACCCGGTACGGTTGGCACTCGCGGATAACAGTTTGTCACCACGTGCACAACTATGAAAGAATCCCACCCCTTCACGTAGGCACCCTACACTCCGTTAAGGACTGTAGGGTGTTACTATATTAATCGCTTCTTCCAGAAAGTTGGAAGAACTTCTTACCTTCTATCTTACCCCTGGTTTTGCCTCCAGTAGTATAATGGGTAAATCAATGAGGGAGTGATGAGGAAGAATTGGATTGGGATGAGGAGGAAGAAGAGGAAGACCATGAAACAGATGAAGATGAAAAATAATGTTTAAGAAACACTGGTTGATCGCTTTGATGTTCGTTCTTGCGCTTTCGGCGACGCTATTGATGTCAGCATGCGATGAACATAGATCTTCCTCTTCAACGATTACGCTTCTTAGTGGCTGCAACAGACAACAGGTTAGCGCTGACGGAAGCGCAACATCCACGATCAACCCTTGCCAGCGTCTACTCGTATTTTCGAAGACAGCCGCATTTCGTCATGCTTCCATTCAAGATGGAAAGATAGCACTTCAAAAGCTAGCTTCTGAACATAACTTTGCCATTGATTTGACAGAAGATTCAGCGGCCTTTACCGACGCTAACCTGGCACATTATGGTGCTGTTATTTTCCTCATGACGACAGGTGAGATTTTCAATGACAACCAACAAGCGGCATTTGAACGTTACATTCATGCTGGGGGTGGGTTCGTGGGTATACATTCCGCCAGCGATACAGAGTACGATTGGCCCTGGTATGGCGAACTGTTAGGCGCATTTAACAATGTTGCCAACAAACACTCGAGAATCCTCCAGACGACCGTACACGTGGTAGATAGAACGCATCCATCCACCGCTATGCTCCCATCCCTTTGGGTGCGTACCGATGAATGGTACAACTTTGCCACGAATCCTCGTGGAAAGGTCCATGTGCTCATGACCCTCGATGAAAGTACATACACAGGTGGTACAATGGGTGCCGACCATCCTATTGCCTGGTGGCACGATTTTGATGGTGGACGATCCTGGTATACTGCCATGGGTCATACCTCGGAGAGCTATTACGAACCTCTATTTCTAGCTCACCTCTGGGGCGGTATCACTTATGCGGTTGGATCTGGACACAAACAAACATCCATTTCTCCCCGATTTGACCACGTGCTACTTCAGCAGCCAATTGAAAGAACGAATGTCGCAGATGTAACAAGAGCTAAAAGCCTTGTTCTCTTTCATCATTGAATCAAAGCCACTGCTCTACCCTGTACTGTATACCTTCGCAATTAGCCCTCTTGTTCGCCGATCAACATAGCTACCATTCATTTTTGGCCATAATTTACTAAAAACTTACAATTTTTTTATTGGTCTCTGACAATATCAAGCTATAATGACGTTCATAATGGGGTCCGTGAATGGCAGGCAAACATACGGTTTACAACTAGTTTTGCATATATTTGGAGGTGTTTACTCATGTTCGATCCTGAAGCAAATAATCCTTATAAGCAACCATCTTTGCCATATCAATCATATAAAGGATATACGAATCCGCCGCTCTCTCAACCGCGGGAATTTGTGCCTTCGTCAACTACAGCAGCGCGTGCGAACGCATCACATAGTAGTTATGCTGCGCCCGTCCGCTCCTCGCAAGCTGGGTCGAACCAGCCACGTCAGCCCTCAGCTAAGCCAGCCTCGCCGAGAATATCTAAAGCCGAGGCGCTAGCATTTGTGGGTAAGTGCAAAAAATGGTTGGTTGCGGGATCAATGATAACTTTTGGCGTACTAAGCGGCCTGGTTGCCGGACACGTGGTCGGAAGTACCTCTACCCAGTCAACAACACCAGCAACGAACTCACCCGCGACCTCACCAATTTCGCCATCTTCTAATGGGGGCTTTTTCCAGCAACAACAGCAAGGAGGTTTTGGTTTTGGAAACAGTAACCTCGGACAACCACCCGTATCCAGCTCTCACACCTCCTGAGCTTATGCACGTTCCTTCAGGCATGGCTCGCTCCCAGTTTCGCGCAATGGGAACGACGATCTCTTTACTCTTGCCAGCCGGGCATCTTCAGCGTGGCGAAGAGATTGTTAAATCGCTCTTTGCCAGGTGGGAGCGAACATTGAGCCGCTTTTTACCGGAGAGTGAGCTTTCGCAACTCAACCGGCGAGCAGGAACCAATTTCTTAGCCAGTGAATTGCTCTTTACAGTAATGAGCAGCGCCCTTGCTGCGGCCCAGGCAACAGAGGGACTTTATGACCCCACCTTACTTAGCCAGTTGGTGCAATTAGGATACGACCGTACCTTCGACGAGCTACCGGCAGAACTTCCACCTGCTGAGCATCCCACTTTCCCGGGCGGGAGGTGGCGCGATATTCGTATAAACCGGGTCCTGCGATTAGTGGCGTTGCCACCTGGAGTTGGTGTGGATTTTGGTGGTATTGCTAAAGGGATGGCTGTCGATGCGGCGTTGGAGCTTCTTCGCCAGGAAGGTATTCATCCTGCGCTTGTCAACGCGGGTGGCGATCTTGCGGTGCTGGGTGAACCTCCGCTTGAGAAGCAGTGGCCTATTGAAGTGCAAGGAAAAACTCGTTCGTGGGTGATTCCTTTGCATCATGGAGCATTTGCTACTTCTGGCGTGGCTCGCCGCCACTGGCAACAAGGAACGCATACGCGCCATCATTTAATCGACCCCCGCACGGGATTGCCTGCTCAGAGTGGTCTCTGGTCTGTCACTGTGGCAGCAGCACGCTGCGAGCAGGCAGAGGTAGCAGCAAAGGTAGCCTTTATGCTGGGTGCAGAGCAGGGCAGCGAGTTTTTGCATCGCCTTGCGTTCGCAGGCATGCTTGTACGGGAAGATGGTAGCTGGACGACGGTAGGCTCCTGGCCTCGGGATGCTATGTTGCATGAGGATAGGAAAGGGATGACCATATGAGCATTTGGCAAACAGTAACGTGGGATGTTGCACGAGCGGGCGGCTTCACCGCCTTTGGCCTGCTGACTTTTTCAGTGGCCCTGGGTTTGGCGCTTACACTCCACTTACAATCACCGCGCTGGCCACGCATCATTAATAGCGAACTGCATAACTTTCTCACTTTGCTCGCGCTCATCTTCACAGGAGTACATATACTGGCGATCTGGGTTGACCCGTTCACCAGGTTTGGCTGGAACGAGGTGTTTATTCCCTTTGTGAGCCATTATCGCACTCTGTGGATGGCTCTTGGCATTGTTGCGTTCTACATCGGCATTGCCATTGGCATTAGCACATGGTTACGACCATACATTGGTTACAAATTGTGGCGTAATTTGCACATACTCACGTTGCTTCTGTATGTGCTGGTTGTTGTGCATGGGATCGCGGCAGGAAGCGATACTCGTACCTGGTGGGGGAGCGCGATTTACGCGTGCAGCGTTTTGCTGGTTGGAACGCTGCTCTGTATACGCCTGATGAAACCTGTCAATGCCAAGAGTCGTGCTCACCCCCGACTTGCTGTAGGGTTAGTGATAGCGCTAGCGGCTGGTTCATTTTGGGCACTGCTCGGACCGTTTCAACCTGGATGGTATGCCCATGCCAACAATGTAAACGTAAAAGCTTCGCAATCTACATCAACTGTGCACTCAGCACCATCACCGCAAGTGGCTTTTCCTCAATCTTTTACAGGCAATCTACAAGGGTTACTCAGCCAAAATGGGCCTGATAGCAATGGCAATGTAACTCTGCAGCTCGATCTGAGAATTAGCAATGGGCCAGCAGGGTATGTGCGGGTGGTCCTACAAGGACAAACGGGGAGAGAAGAAAGCGATGGTGTCACGATCACCGCGTCTCGTGTTATGCTGGCTTCGAGCAGCGGACAACTACTCTATGCAGGCCCGCTGAGCAACTTCTCTGGAGAGAGAGGCTGGAATATGACAGCTATGCTCACAGGCACGGGCACAAATAGCGCTAACCCACTACCAGTGCAGATGACAGTACGGATCGGCGCAAACGGACAGGCTACGGGAACAATCGCGGCAGGTAGCGCTATTCCTGGTGGAAATCCTGCTAGAAGTGATGCCTGAGAGAGAAAGACTTAAATCTTTCCCTTGCCTGTTGGTGAATTATGTGCTAATGGATAGGAAATGTGGAAAAATCCTTGACAACGCGGATAGATACATGCTATAAGTTATCTATCAGATTTACAAATTAATAAAGTAGCAGCGTTGAAGGGACGAGTAGCGGTTCCTGGTTCCATCCAGAGAGCGAGCGATTGGTGGAAAGCTCGTATGTCAACCAACCGTGAAAAAAAGCCCGGAGCTGCGAGAAGAAATCGCTACATGCGAGAGTAGACCTTGACCGGATGCCCCCGTTAACAGGCTGGAGTATGTTAGTACTCGACGAGGTTGATGCCGCGAGGCAGCAACGAATGAAGGTGGTACCACGAGAGCTGTGTAAAACGCTCTTTGTCCTTCTCTGAACGAAGGATGAAGGGCTTTTTTATTTGTCTTTCGTATGGTCGCAATAGCATAACGGAAAACTTCATAGCATAAATGCGTCGAAGGGACGAGTAGCGGTTCCTGGTTCCATCCAGAGAGCGAGCGATTGGTGGAAAGCTCGTATGTCAACCAACCGTGAAAAAAAGCCCGGAGCTGCGAGAAGAAATCGCTACATGCGAAAGTAGACCTTGGCCGGATGCCCCCGTTAGCGGGCTGGAGTATGTTAGTACTCGACGAGGTTGATGCCGCGAGGCAGCAACGAATGAAGGTGGTACCGCGAGAGCTGTGTAAAACGCTCTTTGTCCTTCTCTGAACGAAGGATGATGAGCGTTTTTGTTTGTCCAACATAATGTAGTCGAAAAAGGAGAAACCCAACAAATGACACACTGTCCAGAATGTGAAGCCGAAATTACCGTACGAGATCTCCTGATCGGGGAGATCACCTACTGTCCTGATTGTAACGCGGAACTTGAAGTGCTGCGCCTGGAACCGCCTTCTGTGGCGCTGGCGCCGCAAATTGAAGAAGATTGGGGAGAGTGACACGATGCGCCTGGCTATTCTTACATCGCGCATTCGCGTGGAAGAGAAACTGTTGATCGATGCACTGCGACAGAGGGCAATTGCATTTGACATCGTGGATGATGGAGAATTGCTGCTTGATCTGTCAAACCCTGATGAGCGATGGCGTGAATATGATGCTGTCCTCTCCCGCAGCCTGAGCCAATCGCGTGGGTTAGCAGTGCTCAATATATTGGAGCATTGGGGCGTACGTGTCTATAACCCGGCAGTAGTGACTTCAACGTGTAACGACAAGTTGCTCACGACGCTGGCGCTGCTCCAAGCAGGTATCCCGACGCCACATACAGTGCTGGCCTTTGATTCCCAGGTAGCCATTCGCGGTATGGAGATGCTGCATTATCCGGTCGTGCTTAAGCCCACAACCGGGTCGTGGGGACGCCTGTTGGCGCGCATTAATGACCGTGATGCAGCCGAGGCGGTGCTCGAACACCGGGAGACGCTTGGCTCCTATCAGCATCATATTCACTATATACAGGAGCATATCGCCAAGCCGCAGCGTGATATTCGTGCATTTGTTGTCGGCGAGCGGACCATTTGTGCGATCTATCGTACCAGCGAGCACTGGGTCACGAACACTGCTCGTGGCGCTGTTGCCAGCAATTGTCCGGTCACTCCTGAGCTTGATAGCTTGTGTGTGCGTGCGGCTCAGGCGGTTGGCGGGGGCATCCTGGCAATCGACGTGCTGGAAGACAGGCAACGCGGGCTGCTGGTCAATGAAATCAATGCCACGATGGAGTTCCGCAATAGCATTGCTCCAACGGGCGTAGATATTCCCAATGTCATGCTTGATTACGTACTGAGCGCCATGCAGGAGGAGGTTGTAAGATGAATCGCTTGCGTGTTGCTATTGTCGGCGGCTCTGGCTATACCGGAGGAGAATTGGCGCGGCTCCTACTCTTCCATCCCCAAGTTGAGTTGACGCAGGTTGCGTCCAGTAGTCATGCTGGGCATTACTTGCATAGTGTGCATCCGAATTTGCGCAAACTCAATTCTTTGCGCTTCTGCCATCTCGATGATCTGGCGTCATGTGATGTTCTATTCCTTTGCCTGCCCCATGGTTTAGCTTCCAGGGAGATTGAACGCTATTGGGCAATCGCGCCGAGAATCATCGACCTTTCAGCCGATTTCAGGTTGCGCTCTGCTGGACTGTACGAACGATGGTATGGTGAGCCTCATTGCGCACCTCTTCTTCTGAAGGATGCCATCTATGGCTTGCCAGAGTTACACCGCGCAGAGCTGCCTGACGCGACGCTTGTGAGTGGCACCGGCTGTATGGCGACCGCGGCCATCCTGGGTTTGGCTCCGCTTTACCGGGCAGGTCTTGTGAATGAGGCACTTCCTCTTGTAGTGGAAGCCAAGGTTGGATCATCTGCCGCTGGGGCTACGCCAGGCCCTGGCAGCCATCATCCCGACAGGAGCGGTGTCGTTCGCTCATTTCAGCCTACCGGGCATCGTCATACCGCCGAACTCATACAGGAACTTGGTCGAGTCTCTGGTGGGGAGCTTCGCCAGCACATCGCTTTCTCTGCAACGGCGGTCGATATAGTGCGTGGAGTGCTTGTTACTGCTCATCCTTTTTTGAATGAGCGTGTGGATGAGCGTACATTGTGGCGCCTCTATCGCGAAGCCTATCAACACGAGCCTTTTATCCGTCTAGTCAAAGAACGCAATGGGGTCTACCGTTATCCCGAACCAAAGATTTTGGCGGGCAGTAACTATTGCGATATTGGCTTCGAACTTGACCCTATACAGCAAAGAGTGGTGGTTATCTCTGCTCTGGATAATCTGCTGAAAGGTGCCGCTGGAAATGCTGTGCAAGCTCTCAATTGCATGTGTGGTTGGGATGAGTCATTGGGATTGACCTTTCCTGGTCTGCACCCTGTTTAAGAAGAATGGAGCTTTGCAATGACGCTTGTTGTGAAAGTGGGCGGCAGCGCCGGTGCCGCCACTGCAAATATTGTGCGCGAGATAGCCCAGTGCGTTGCTCAGGAACAGCGCATTGTCGTGTTACATGGAGGATCTGATCTCACAAACGCGCTCTCTGAGCGTTTGGGACATCCGGCACGTATGATTACCTCACCGAGTGGCATGGTCAGTCGCTATACAGATAGCGAAACCTTGAGTATCTATGCGATGGCCGTGGCTGGCCAGATCAATACCGAACTGGTGGCTTCCTTGCAGCAGCAAGGCATCAATGCTCTGGGGCTGGCGGGAGTAGATGGTCGATTGCTGCTGGCGAGGCGCAAGTCAATCGTGCGCTCACAAACGCCAGGAGGACGCCTACAAATACTGCGCGATGACTATACCGGACAGGTCGAACAAGTGAATGATACCCTGCTCCGGCAGTTACTCGACGCTGGTTATACCCCTGTCATTGCGCCGCTCGCGTTAAGCCAGGAGGGAGAACGTCTGAATGTCGACGGAGACCGTGCAGCTGCTGCTGTTGCCGTCGCTTTGGGGGCCGAGGCGCTGGTCATTATGACGAACGTTCCCGGTTTACTGTCTGATCCAGAGGACAGCTCGACGCTCATTCGCACTATTCCTGCCGAACGCATTACCGAATACACAGAATTTGCTCGGGGCCGAATGCGTAAGAAACTGCTGGGAGCGCGGGAAGCGCTTCAAGGAGGCGTGCCACGAGTCTGTATTGGGAGCAGCTCGTTGCTGGATGTGCTCGGCGGCGCGGGAACGACGATTGAAGCAACACTTCTTGTAAAAGAAAGGAACAGTATATGATCGCAACCATCGACCTTGAAAACACCTACAGTAGCGGCGTGTATAGCAAGCGCCCTGTAACTATCGTACGGGGAAACGGCGCCTCATTATGGGATGCCGAGGGGCACGAATTCATCGACTGCACCGCCGGCTACGGTGTGGCGAACGCTGGACATGGACGACCAGAGGTGGCTGCTGCCCTCGCAGCGCAAGCCTTGCGCCTTATCACCTGTCCAGAAATTGTCTACAACGATGTGCGTGCACTTCTACTTGAGCGCCTTGCTCGTCTTGTGCCAGAAGGACTTACACGTATCTTCCTCTGCAACAGCGGAACCGAGGCCGTGGAGGGAGCTCTTAAATTTGCGCGCATCGCTACCGGGCGCGCAGGAATAGTTGCCACGCTCCGGGGCTTCCATGGCCGCACAATGGGTGCGCTCTCGGCAACCTGGGAGCCGCACTACCGCGAACCCTTCGCTCCGCTCGTCCCCGATGTCAGTCATATTCGTTATAACGATCTCGCGGCTGCGCGGGCAGCTATCAATGAGCAAACTGCGGCTGTAATCATCGAACTGGTGCAGGGGGAAGGAGGTGTGCACGTGGCTTCTGATGAGTACGTGCTTGGCCTTGCATCGCTCTGCCGCGAACGTGGGGCTTTGCTGATTGTAGATGAGGTGCAGACAGGTTTTGGGCGTACCGGAAGCCTCTTTGCCTGCAACCACTATGACTTGCAGCCAGATATCCTCTGTCTCGCAAAATCCCTGGCGGGTGGCATCCCCATGGGCGCAGTTTGTCTGGGTCCTCGTGTGATGGAGAGCGGGCGCATTACCAGGGGCATTCACGGCAGCAGCTTCGGCGGCAATCCATTGGCCTGCGCAGCCGCGCTGGCTACCCTTGACATCCTTGAACAAGAAGCTCTACCGGAGCGTGCGGCTGCCCTTGGATCACTTGCCCTCGAACGGCTCAGGGCGCTACGTACACCGCTCATCCGCGAGGTACGTGGGAGAGGCTTGCTACTTGGTATCGAGCTCAGCCGGCGAGCTCAGCCGTATCTCGAAGCATTGTTTGAACGAGGCATCCTCGCTCTTCAGGCGGGACCAAACGTCATTCGCCTGTTGCCTCCGCTGGTGATTACGGATGCACAACTAGAACGAGTACTTGATACGATGGAAGACGTGCTGCTTGAAGGGGCACCTGCGAGCCCGGTATCTAAAGGTCAGGCATTCGACAACCTGGATATCGGTCAATCGGGCATAGTTCGCACAAAGAATGCTACTACACATCCAGGAGATGATCAGAACAGGGAGGTAGGACTTCTCTACAGTATGCTCACTGTTCCGAGCTATTCGGGACAGGAACAGGAATTAGCCCGGTACCTGGTTGAGCAGGCGCAGCAATTGGGTTTGCACGCCTCTATAGACGAGGCTGGAAACTTTAAAGCTTCCACGCATCTTTCTGAAACCAGTGCAGACCTGTCACCTGTTGTGCTGCTCGGTCATATGGATACCGTCCGAGGCAACGTCCCGGTGAAATTACAGGATGGTGTGCTGTATGGCCGGGGCGCGGTAGATGCCAAGGGGCCGTTGGCAGCTTTCCTCTGCGCAACGGCCCGGCTGGTACGTTCTGGGCGCCTAGACTTCTTGCAGCATCCAATAGTCGTGATAGGTGCCGTTGAAGAGGAAAGTGCGACCTCTCGTGGGGCGCGGGCAGTTGTAGAATGCCATCGACCTTATGCTTGCATTATTGGTGAGCCAAGTGGAAGCCAGGCAGTGGCGATTGGTTACAAGGGCAGGTTGCTGGTGGAGTACTGCGTAGCGCGCCCGTTACATCATAGCGCAGGTTTGCAGAAAAACAGTAGCGAAGTGGCTGTGGCTTTCTGGAATCAAGTGAGCGATCACGCCGCCGGTTGGAACGAGCAGCATGCGGCAAATTCTACCTTTGCTGCGCTCATGCCATCGCTGCGCAGCATTCGCAGTAGCCAGGATGGGTTAGAGGATCAGGCGCAGCTCAGCCTTGGCTACCGTTTACCACCCGGCTTTGATAGCGCGTGCTTGCGTACTCAACTGGAGCGATGGGCTGACGAAGATGAGGCGCGAATCAGTTTTTCAGGTGAAGAGGCGGCCTTTCAGACGACGCGCACAACTCCCTTATCACGGGCTTTCGTATCTGCTATTCGCGCTACTGGAGGACAACCGGTCTTCAAGCACAAAACGGGGACGGCGGATATGAATGTCGTGGGGCCTACGTGGGGGCAGAACATCGTTGCATATGGGCCGGGTGACTCACGTCTTGACCATACACCCCAGGAGCATGTACGTATCGCTGAGTATATCCACGCCATCGATGTGCTTGAATTGGTATTGAGGGAACTTGCCCTGCAAGGAGAAACGACGCAATGAGATCACTCGCTATTCTCGACTCGACGCTGCGCGAAGGTGAACAGTTTACCAATGCCTTCTTTACCTTTGAGCAACGACTGCAGATCGCGCGCTTACTCGATGCTGTCGGTGTAGGGCTCATAGAGGTCCCTTCACCTATCGTCTCGCCGGAGACACGGCAGACAGTACAAGCGCTATGTGACTTCGGCCTGTCTGCGCATATTGTAGCGCATGTGCGCTGCGTTGAGGCTGATGTACAGGCTGCGCTGGAAACACCTGTTTTCGGTTTGAATCTCTTTTATGGTACATCAACTGAGTTACGCACCTTTAGCCATGGCCGACGCATCGACCAGATTCTTGGCGATGCTGTACCGCTGATTCGACTCATCCGATCCGCCGGGCGCTATGTGCGCTTTTCCGCTGAGGATGCTTTTCGCAGCGACCTGGTTGATTTGCTGACCGTCTTTGATGCCGTCGTCGATGCAGGCGTACAGCGCATTGGCCTGCCAGATACCGTTGGTATTGCCACACCTCGCCAGGTTGAGCATCTCGTCAGTCTCTGCGCTGATCGTTATCCACAGGTTGGTATTGAGTTCCATGGGCATAATGATACTGGATGTGCCATCGCAAATACTGTCGCGGCACTGGAAGGAGGTGCAGACTGTCTCGACGTTACTGTCATGGGTATTGGCGAACGTAATGGAATTGCCTCGCTCAGTGGCCTGATCGCGCAGCTCTATATTCATTACCCGGAACTGTTGGAAGCATATAATCTCACGCAGTTGGTCCTACTTGACCACCTTGTGTCAGAGTGCCTTGATCTCCCTATTCCCTTTAATATGCCAATCACTGCGCCAGGGGCATTTACGCACAGAGCCGGCGTGCATACAAAAGCGGTTCTCAGGAATCCTCGATCTTATGAGGCGTTGGTTCCGGCTGACTTTGGGCTGGTGCGCAGCATTGACATGGGGTCTCGCTACACGGGGAGGTATGCCGTTGGGCATCGCGCCGCTACATTGGGACTGCATCTAAGCAATGACGAGGTCAGTCATCTTACACAGGCTCTTAAAGAGCGCACAGAGTGTGGTTCGCTGAGCCAGGAAGAAGTCGATGCATTTATTCATAATTGGTGGGAGGAGGGGAGCGTATGTCGAGCGGACCACAGTGGAGCCGACAGAGCGATTCTGGAGGGGTATCAAGAGAAAGGAAATGTAACATGGGAACGTTAACCGAGGAAATCTTTAGCCACAAGTTAGGTCGCACGGTTGTGCAGGGTGAGACAGTCGTAGTGGATGTTGACCGCGTAATGAGCCACGATACGACAACTCCGCTGGCAATCCAGGCCTTTCGCAAATTGACAAATAGTGGGCGTGTATTCAATTCCCAGCGGTCGCATATTGTGTTTGACCATATCGTACCGGCGGCAACCATTGCAGCAGCTACTCTTCATCGCGATGTACGCGCGTTTGCACAGGAGCAGGACATTCCTATCTTGCAAGAGGGTATTTGCCACCAGGTAATGCCGGAGCGTGGTTATGTAACTCCCGGTGATATCATCGTTGGAGCCGATAGCCATACTTGCACCTATGGTGCGCTCGGAGCTTTTGCCACTGGCATGGGCTCTACCGACATCGGCGTTGCTTATGCAACCGGTCGTGCATGGTTTCGCATTCCGCCAACGATCAACATTCGCATAACTGGAAGTTTGCCCTTTGGTGTGTACGCAAAGGATGTCACTTTTGAAATGGTGCGCAGGGTAGGCGTTGATGGCGCCAACTATCGCGCTATCGAGTATACCGGAGAGTTGGTCGAGCAGATGTCGGTGAGCGAGCGTTTCACCTTCTGCAACATGGCAATTGAAATGGGCGGCAAAGCTGGACTCGTTGCCCCGGATGCGACAACCCAGGCGTGGTTGCGTGGTCGTGTCGACCGAGAGTACCCAATACTGTCACCATACAATCCGCGATATGAACGGGTAGTGGAGATTGATGCGACGACACTGTCGCCGCAGATTGCATGTCCCCCGGATGTCAACAATGTTGTGCCGGTTGAGGAGGTTGAGCATGTGAGAATCGACCAGGTATTTCTTGGTACCTGTACGAACGGTCGACTAGACGATCTTGCTATTGCCGCAAACATTATGCGGGGTAAGTCGCTTCACCCCCAGACACGCATGGTGGTTGTTCCAGCCTCTCGCGAGATTTACCTGGAGGCGATGCGTCTGGGTTACCTGGAGACGTTTATTCAGGCTGGTGCGTCGGTCGGTACTCCTGGTTGTGGACCCTGCATAGGTCGACATTACGGTGTTCTGGCGCCTGGTGAGCGCGCTTTGACGACGATGAATCGCAACTTTACGGGGCGCATGGGCGATCCCACTGCCGAAATTTATCTCGGCAGCCCGGCTACCGCTGCCGCGACTGCGCTGAGCGGTCACATTACCGATCCGCGCAATTTTTTGTAGGGGCTAATTATCGCTTGCAGGGGTATGTTATTTGTGGAAAAGGGAAGGATTGTACCTGTTAATCACTTTGCTTGTTTTTGTCGCACTTGTCGCACTTGTCGCACTTGTGACACATGTAGCAGGAGTGCTTTTGACAGTGGCGGAGTCACTTCCGAGGCAACATCACAAAATATCTACCCTTGAAAGTCGAATTATCGGGTCAACAAACGGAAGAAAGGAACAGAACATTATGGGACGTATATGGATGCTAGGTGACAATGTAAATACAGATGTCATCATTCCGGGACGCTACAACGTGACCACTGATCGCACACAACTGGCTCGATACTGCCTGTGCGAGGTGCTACCAGAGTTTGCACAACAAGTGCGGGTAGGTGATGTGGTGATAGCCGGCCACAACTTCGGCTGTGGTTCATCGCGCGAACACGCTCCCGCAGCTTTACAGGCTTGCGGTGTACAGGTTGTTATTGCTCGCAGTTTCGCTCGCATTTTTTACCGCAATGCTGTGAATATTGGTTTACCAGTGCTCGTCTGCGAAGAAGTAGTTGCAGCCAGCGATGCTGGACAGGAGATGGAGCTAGACCTGGCGACCGGCATTATTCACAATAGAACAACGGGGCAAACATTTCAGGCTGAACCCTTGAATCCCTTTGTAGCACGTATCGTGGCAGCGGGCGGTATCATCGAATATGTCCGCCAGGAAGGGGCGCTCCGATGATTCCCAGTTTCCTCAGGCGCCTGCAATCGCCGTTGGAGCCGCTGACAGTCTGCGTGATTGCTGGAGACGATGCTGCCCCCGAAGTAGTGCGCCCAACTGTGGAAGTGTTGCGCCTGTTAGTTCCGGACATTCGCATCGTGGAAGTTCCTGGTGGGTGTGAGGCATCAGAACGCTTCGGAGATGCGTTTCCGGACGAGACCCGGGAAGCCATTGATGCCGCAGTCTGCACACTGTTCGGAGCAAGTGGTGGACCAAGCAGGCCGATCTTGTGGTATCTGCGCTGGGGCAAGGAGACCTATGTGAATGTACGCCCCGTGCGGTGGTGCCCTGGTTACCGCAGCCCGATGCTACACCCTCAGCCTATCGATTATGTTATTGTACGCGATAATTTGGAGGGTATGTACCCGCCTCGTGAAGGAGACATTACAGAGCTAGACGCTTTAACTAGTAGCAGGTTATGGTGGCAGACTCCTCCTACAGGAAAACGCGGAACCTATGCCGTGCGTATCTGCACCGATGAGCAGATGTATCGCCTGGCAGTCGCAGCGTGCGAGCTGGCGCTGCTCCGCCAGGCTGCCGGCTATCCTGGTTGTGTGACCCTGGGTGCTAAATATTCGATTTTGCCGCGCACTGATGGGCGTTTGCGCTCGATTGTAGCGGAAACCGTGCGCACTTATCCGGGTTTGAGTTACCAGGAATTTCTCATCGATGACCTCGCACGACGGCTCATTGCCTCTCCTGAGACGCTTGATGTGATAGTGCTCAACAATGAGTACGGAGATATTCTCGCTGATGTCGCCAGTGGCAGTATTGGAGGCCTGGGCCTCTCACCCAGTGCCTGTTTTGGCGAAGGCTACGCCTACTTTGAACCAGTACATGGGTCTGCCCCGGACCTGGTCGGCAAAGGAATTATTAATCCCACGGCGATGCTGCTTTCGGGAGCGATGATGCTCACCTATCTCGGTTATACAGAACAGGCAGAGCAGTTAGAGCGTGCTATCGAACAAATCTACCGGGATGGGATTAACTTGACCCGCGATCAAGGAGGGAGCGCAAGCACGATGGGATTTGTAGATGCTGTCGTTGAAGCTCTCGTCTCTATGAAGTGAAGCGATGAAAAGGTGATTGGTGATGACTGCCTTCGGCTAAAGCCGGGGACTTATACGGAGTTGCACCGAAGCCCTATCGCACTATAGCAGTGTTTCATGGTAGCTTAGTTCTGAACCTTCTTGCTGAAAGAGCAAGGATTCGACAAGTTTGTTGCAGTTGTATCACTTGTATCACTTGTATCACTTGTAACGGTTGCATCGCAGGTGCAGGGCTCTTTGCGTGCTTGGGAAACTACCACGAGTGCTTCGAGTTCGCAGCAGCTACGAGTTATTCTACTACTTCAGCGCCGAGACGTCGCCGAACCTCTTGCTTGGAATGTGAGAGTGCCCATTCCAGGTGGGTCTGCATTGCTTGAGAGGCGGCGTCAGGCTCCCCTTCCTGGATGGCCTCAAGTATCGTCGTGTGTTGCTCTGCGTAGGTCAGTAGCAATGCCTGTGTGCGTCCTGCCGCGATGTCGAACACCCAACCCTGCGCACGGGTGGTCGTGGCTATCGTAGCGGCGAGGAAAGGATTGTGCGTTGCTTCGGCAACCACTCGATGAAAGGCAGCATCGCTCTCGCGGAACTGCTGGCGTTGTTGGATCTCCGCGCTCCGCTGGTTGAGGGCCACCACCTCGCGCAATTCCCGCAATTCGTGAGGCGTGATGCGCTCTGCAGCCAGGCGTGCAGCCGGAGGCTCAAGCGTGAGGCGGAACTCATAGAGACTGACCACTTGAGTGGGATCAACGGGTGTGAGAGAATCGAGCATCGTCATTGCAAACGGCGATGCCTTGTTGGCTACATACAGACCACTGCCCCTGCGCGTGTAGACCAGCCCTGTCGCCACAAGCACTTTCACCGCCTCGCGAACCACTGTACGGCTCACTCCTAGCTGCTCGCTCAACTCATGTTCGGTTGGCAGGCGATCACCGGGTTTCAGGTCGGCGGAGGTGATCAACTCTGTGATCTTTGTGGCTATTGTTTCATAGGCTGGCCGGTGTCCGTCTTCTGCCGGTTTCATTATGCTGGTCATGTTTTGTTCTACCTTTCCTGTCCGCGCTCCCAGCAATGGGCTTGCTCGCCGTAGCACCAAGAGCTTCTCCGCAGCCACTCTCCTTCAAAGTCGAGAGAGGGTTTGGGAGCAGCTTTTTGTTGTCCTATTAGGGGTCACCATATTTTTTCGGGCTTAGCGTATGCCTTGCCCGAAAAAATATGGTGACCCCGTGTTGTAATGCATCTGCCCACACCAGGTCTGGTCCTGCGGGAAGTCGACCGTGTAGCCGAGGCGCTCGAGCAGATGCACGACGGCACGCCCGGTCTCTGGAAAGAGGGTATCATTGAAACAGGTGATGAAGAGTGAAACTTTCATCGAAACGTTCTCTTTTTCAATATCCATATCACGGCAGCACCAATGAGCAAGAGACCCGCGCTCGTCGCAACTGCCACTGGTATGGCCGGTGGCGGTTGAGCGGCTTGTGTGACATATCCCGCTTCAGGATACTCTCTCACCGCTTCACTGCTTCCCTCGTGCAGGGCCATCTGGATGACCTGGGCCAGGTGCAATGCCTGGCGATCTGTCGTCTGGGCGATCTGCTCCTGGCAACTGAACCCGTTAGCAATAATCAGGGTATCCTTGGCGGCATTGCGAACGGCAGGGAGCAAGACCCGTTCGCCACACTTGATTGACACATCATAGTGGTCTTTCTCGAAGCCGAAGGCACCTGCCATGCCGCAACAACCCGAGTCGAGAATCTCGAAATCCAGGCCGAGCTTTTTGAGTACCGCTTCCTCGGCCCCCATGCCCATAATGGCCTTGTGGTGGCAGTGCCCATGCACTACTGCTTTGCGATGCAGCTGTGGCGGCTGGTAGTTCGGTACTTTTCTTTCGAGAAACTCACTGAGCAGGAAGACCTGTTTGCTGAGCCGTCGAGCATTCTCATCGTTGGGGAAGAAATTGAGCAGCTCATCACGGAAGACCGCCACACAACTTGGCTCTAGGCCGACGATGGGAATACCTTCTGTGATCTGCGGTTCCAGTGTTTCAAGAATCCGACGCAGCAGACGCTCGGCAGTAGTCAGCATGCCATGGTCATAGAGTGGCCTTCCACAACAGAGGGATTGCTCAGGGACTTCGACCTGGTAGCCTGCTGCTTCGAGCACCTCCACTGCCGCCCTGGCCGTCTCCGGGCGCAAGTAGTTGTTGAAGGTATCGGGCCACAGGATCACCCTGGGTTGGTCCTGATTGCGTGGACCTCGCTTGCGGAACCACTCCTTAAAGGTCTGGGACGCGAAGGCCGGCATCTGCCGCTCTGAGGCCACGCCTGCTATCAGCCTGGCTATATCGCGCAGCAGTGGCGTCTGGGTGAAGAAATTCACTACGCCTGGCATACGGCAGGCAAGCCGGGCCCACCAGTAGATCAGGCCCATGGCATAGGAACTCCTGGGGCGGAGTCGGCCTGAATAGTAATGGGAGAGAAATTCGGCCTTGTAGGTCGCCATGTCCACGTTGACAGGGCAATCTCCCTTACAGCCCTTACAGGCCAGGCACAGGTCCAGCGCCTCCTTCACCGACTCGCTGCGCCAGCCCT
>JBGQJX010000030.1:0-18715 GCA_041499255.1 Ktedonobacteraceae bacterium
CAGTGCTCATCTGGCGAATCATGAGACGCATCTCGTTGAATTGGTCAAGCAACTGGTTGATTTCCTGGACGGTCGTACCACTCCCACGAGCGATACGTTTGCGCCGGCTGCCATTGATGACCTCGGGATTATGCCGTTCCTCTTTAGTCATGGAAAGGACCATGGCTTCGATGTGTTTCATCTGGTCACCATCCAGAGCTTCTTCCATCTCTGGCGTGGCAGCTAACTTGTTGAAGCCAGGCATCATCTCCATGACCTGTCGCAGTGGTCCCATGCGCCTGAGCTGGCGCATAGCACTGAGGAAATCCTCCAGGTCGAACTTGCCCTGTTGTAATTTGGCCTGGGCCTTCAGAGCCTCTTCCTCGTCGATAGTTTCTTGCGCCCGTTCAATCAGGGAGAGCACGTCGCCCATGCCAAGGATACGCGAAGCCAGGCGATCTGGATAGAAAGGCTCCAGGGCGTCGGTTTTTTCGCCGACACCCATGAATTTGATCGGCACTCCCGTTACTGAGCGGATCGAGAGCGCCGCGCCGCCCCTGGCGTCACCATCCATCTTGGTCAAGATCATGCCTGTCAGCGAGACAGCTTTATTGAAGTCGTCTGCCACATGGACTGCTTCCTGACCGGTCATAGCATCTGCTACTAATAATACTTCACGAGGTTGCAATTTAGTGCGAATACTGGTGACTTCCTGCATCATACGCTCGTCGATATTCAAACGACCAGCCGTGTCGAGTATAACGACGGAGGCGGCCTGTTCACGAGCATAGCTGAGAGAATGAACACAGATATCAACCGGGTCAGCTCCTGCCGGTTCTGCATACACTGGTATAGTGAGCTGCTTGCCAAGTGTCTGAAGCTGGCGCACTGCCGCGGGACGGTACATATCAGCGGCCACCAGGAGAGGGCGCTGTCCCTGTTTACGGAGATAGTTGGCAAGCTTGGCGGCTGTGGTTGTTTTACCAGAGCCTTGCAGGCCAACGAGCATGATCACATTTGGCGGCGTTCCGCCAAGGTCTAGCCTGTTCTGTCCCTGTAAACCACCCAGCATTTCTACCAATTCCTCATTGACGATTGACAGAACTTGTTGTGCGGGAGAGAGGCTACCCAGTACATTGGCGCCAATGGCCTTCTCTTTCACACGCTCGACAAACTGGCGCACCACCTTGAGGTTTACATCTGCTTCAAGCAAAGCGAGGCGAACTTCGCGCATTGCCTCGTTGACATCGGCTTCGGTCAGTTTGCCTTTGCCACTTAGATTAGTAAATACCCCTTCGAGACGCTTTGATAAGCTTTCAAACATTGCCATGATTGCGTAATTGTCCTCTCTCCACCAGTCAGTAGTTTGGCTCCCATTATATCACGTAATAAGGAAAGGGACTACCAGGCGAGAGGTGATTTCAATTGTGTTGTATGCATTAGTGAGAGATTGGCGGAGCCTGGTTTTTTGCTCTCAGTATTATAACGTTTATGGTTGGTTAGTTGTTTCGATGGGTTGGCTCTAATGTGAAAGTAATGTAAAATAGAACATGTATTCCTGTTATGTCGTTCGTTATAAAGAAATAAAGACCGTGTCCGGGTTTATTCTGATAATGGTGGAAATAAGTAGTGTGATTGGTTCGGTCCTGTTATACTACCAGGCAAAGCAAACAACAGAAATCACCAGGGTGTGTAAAGTAAAATGAATTTGCTTGCTCTTCATTGGAAAAGAGCAGTAATGATTTATTTAATTATTTCTGACAAACTTTTATATGACTTTTGGAGGTGAAGGGGTGTCAACAGATGCTGGGATGGTACAACTACCACTCTATCCTGAAAACGCGGTACCAGAGCGTCCAATAATACCAAAGGCTTCGCCTTTCGTAAAATGGGCAGGAGGGAAGCGGAAACTTATAGATTACATTTTAAGTGTTGCTCCTGCCTCATTTGATCGATATTTGGAGCCATTCGTGGGTGGAGGAGCAGTAGGACTTGCTCTCGGTTATCATACAATGCTGCTCAACGATGCCAATGTTGATCTGATAAATGCGTTCCGTATTGTTCGTGATAACCTGGAAGCATTGATTCCTAAGCTTGATGAGCATCAGAGAAGGCATTCTAAAGATTATTTCTACGTAGTGAGGGCTCAAGACCCTACTAACTTACATCCGATAGAACAAGCCGCTCGTTTCATTTATCTAAACAAAACATGCTTTAATGGACTCTATAGAGTAAACAAGCAGGGGCAATTCAACGTTCCCTTTGGAAAATACGAAAATCCAATCCTGTATAATCGAGAAGACATCCAGCTAGCGTCACAAGTGCTTCAAAGCGTAGAACTTTTCGCGCAGGACTACCAGAGCTTTTTGAAGCAGCAAGCTCGGCCTGGTGATTTTATTTACCTTGATCCTCCATATGTCCCGGTCAGTCAGTTTTCAGACTTCAAACGCTACACTAAAGAACAATTTCGTGAAGACGACCAACATGTATTGGCACAGGTCTACAATGAGCTTGTGGAGTTGGGAGCTTATCCGGTGCTAAGCAATTCATATTCTGAGCTTACACTTGATCTCTATGGGGAGCATCAAATTCTAGTAGTCTATGCCAACAGAAATATTAACCATGAAGGGACAGGGCGAGACCCCATCCCTGAAATTATTGTGAAACCGAGGTAGTACTGTGGCATTTGCTCGTCGTTTAATTACCAAACATGAGCAGGTGAATGCTCAATTAGCGCTATTTCCCAGTTCGCGTTATATGGGGAGTAAACATGCGATTTTGCCTTTCATATATGAAGTGCTGAAAGATCTGGAATTTAATACAGCATTAGATGCTTGTAGCGGTAGCGGGGCAGTGAGCTATCTACTCAAGTCGATGGACAAATCTGTTACCAGCAACGACTTTTTACGATTTTGTTATCATACTGCGCAAGCCTGCGTTGCTAATGACTCAGAACGCTTATCCGAAGAGGAAGTTGAGTATTTATTATCTCCCCATTCTGAACGGCAGAACTTTATTACTCAGACATTCCGAGGTCTCTATTTCACCGATGCCGAAAACCAGTTTCTCGATAATTTGGTTTCTCATATTCTCGAAATGACCTTGCCCTACAAGCAGTCCATAGCTTTCGCCGCAATTATCCGCGCTTGCCTGCGCCGTCGGCCTCGTGGTATCTTCACTTATACGGGGATACGCTACAATGATGGGCGTCGTGATCTACAACTTTCGTTAGAACAGCATTTTCGTAATGCCGTTACATTGTTTAATACTGCTGTTTTCGACAATGGCCAATCTAATACTGCACTTAACTATGACATATTCTCAATTCCAGAGAACTTGGGTTTTGACCTCGTTTACATTGATCCCCCTTACGTTTCACCCCACAGCGATAATGATTACACACGCCGTTACCATTTCGTTGAGGGTTTATCGCGCTACTGGCAAGGCTTGGAACTCCTTGAAAAAACAACGACGAAAAAATTTCGACGTTTACCTAGCCCTTTTGATTCAAAAAAGACGGTAAACGAAGCATTCCATATGTTATTTGAGCGGTTTAGAAACTCAATTATTGTCGTGTCCTATTCATCCAACGGGATCCCATCTAAGGATGAGCTTTATAATATACTTTCAGATTACAAGCGAGAGGTCACGGTCTATGAGTGTGATCACCTCTATTCATTTGGTACCCATAATCATAAAGTGAAGGATAATCAGAACGAAGTCAAAGAGTTTTTGTTTGTTGGAAGGTAAACACTATTTTAGCAGAGGGGCTCTTCGTGGGAGGTAAGATACAGCAATGCAAATCTGGAATATGGGAAATACAACAGCACGTAATCCTCTACGTCTCAGGGAGGCGTTGCAACTCTTTGTAGCCAGGATGAGTGGACGTCCATTCAGAAAACAAGAGCAACTGGAATTTCAAAATGCAATGATAGATGCAGGGTTAGTGGAATCCGAGCGCCGTGAAGAAGGAGATGATGGCGGACGAAAGTTTGCGAGCGCCTTCAAACAACTGGGATTTGTGGAAGACTGGTCATATGGTAGAAGTTGGAAAGTTACGCCCGTAGGTACACTGCTAATTGAGCATCCCGAGCTTGAAGAAACGATTTTTCTACGGCAGTTGTTGAAATACCAAATTCAATCTCCCCTGGAGGGAGATTTGCGCACTCTAGGATTTCATGTACGGCCATTTCGCCTGCTTCTCCGCTTTCTACGAAGAGCTTATGATGAAAAACTGGTTGGTCTTACAAATACTGAAATAGGTATCTACGTTATCAACATCCTTGACGAGGACGATTCTATTGCTTTTGAGACTGCGATAGCGGGAATTAAGTCGTATCGGGCTGAATATAACTCGCTTGTGGGGAAAGTTGCTAAAACCAATTTTGCAAAGGAACAGCTGCAAAACGCAGCAGAAAAAGTGAGAGTTCTTTATGGCACGCTCAAAGACTATGCTGATAGCAATGGTAGATATGCACTTATGACTGGCTTACTATCCCTACGAGGCAATAAGCTTGCTATCTCGGAGGCTCGCATTCCATTTGTAGATGCAATTCTGTTAGATGGAACAACATTAATACCTGGCAGTGAGTACCTTGAACGCTTCTACGATCCTGAATATCCACTACTACCGACTGATGATTTGGTTTTCATTAACAGAGAAATCGTTGCTCTTGAGAGGCGAATTGTTGAAATTGCAACCGCAGTTGGAATGCCCTCTACGCTCCCTTCCAAGCCCGCTGATGCAAGTCTGTCAAACCTTCAGGCATACGAGATTCGTTTGAGAGAGAGACTACGAGAAGTGCGAGAAGTTCAATTCTATTATACGCAGCGCCTGCCAGAGTCACTTGATGAGATTGAGGATTTGTTAGGTAGTATTAGTGATGGCGGTTTTGCGTCTTATGCGCCTGCCTACCTGGAATGGGCTATTTGGCGACTCTTTCTCGCTATAAACGACCTTGTAGGACCGATTAGTGATACACGGGGCTTCAAGATTGATGAAGATATGAATCCCATTCATCATGCGCGTGGTGGGGCCGCCGATCTTATATTTTCTTATGACTCATTTAAAATTGTCTGCGAAATGACATTGACCACTGGAAGCCGTCAATTTGCTGCGGAAGGTGAGCCTGTTACCAGGCATGTCTTTAAAGCTAAAGAAAATAGCGGCGATAAGGCTGTATATGGATTATTCGTCGCAAAGAAAGTCGATCCAAATACGTCTGATGCTTTTCACAACGCTCGGTATTGGCGTGATTGGAGAACGCCTGTTGATACGCCAATTATTGCCTTAAATATCAAGCAAGTAATTGCATTGATACAACGCATGAGGATATTTCCAGTGACGGTAGCGGAGATTCGTGAGCTTTTTGAAGGTATTTTGAAACTTCAGAAAAACTTTGAGAATGGGCCAGCATGGTACGAAGCATATGTTAGTTTTTATGAAAGATGGCTTGCTTCGAGTGAGAACTGATTGAGGCCAGAAGGTAACTCAAAAGCGAGTACTCACTCTCTATTACATACACCAATACCACAAGGGGTAATTATGTTTTTCAAACGCAAACGCGCGCAGGGAGAAATCTTTGCTTCATTTGACTGGTGGCATAAGGGATGCTTTCTTGGACAGATGACGGGAGATCGCTGCGATTATATCGAAGCGAGCATTGCAAAGGTATTTGGTAAGGGAGCAATTGCTCAACAAGATATTTTGGAGATTGGGTGCGGTGGTGGTCTGATCTGTGAGGACCTGGCGCGTCGTGGAGCGACAATAGTAGGAATCGATCCCTCTCAAGCGGCTTTGGAGGTAGCACGTCAGCACGCCCAGGAGCGTGGTTTGGGACACGCTATCTATTATCAAGAAGGTGTTGCAGAAGCGTTACCTTATGCCGACGGCAGTTTTTCAGCGATTGTTTGTCTTGATGTGCTGGAGCATGTGCAGGACCTGGCAGCGACGATCAAGGAGGTTGCGCGCGTCCTCGCACCGGGCGGCATCTTTGTCTTTGATACAATTAATCGCACGCTGCTGGCCAGGGCAGCTCTCATCTGGTACGGTGAGCATTTCCCCAGTGGTGGATTGACGCCGGGTCTACATAACTACCATAGTTTTATCAAGCCTGGCGAGCTACGCCCCCTGGTCACAGCGAGTGGTTTGCAGGTGCGTGAGATGACGGGTTTTATGCCGCGCGGCTTCAGCAATGGGCATATGAAAATGGGGCCGGGCTGGTTTATGGGTGTCTCGTATGTTGGCTATGCTACGAAACAACGGTGAATTTCCAGGGCAATTGCTGGTTGCTGGCGGCAATGTTATTCTTTTCCCAGCCAGTAGCGTTTTTCCTCTCCTGCCATGGCGCTTTTTTCAATAGCCTCGGCAAAGCTCTGTTTTTTGGGGCTTTGCTGCTTGCTGCGGGCAGCAGTACTGGTCTGACGACGATTTAAGGTAAGGGCGGGCTGGCTATTGTTGAGCATGGCGCCAAATTGTTCTACTGAGACATGAAAGAAACTCGCCAGGCGAGCCAGTTGCAACTCGCTCAGGCTCAGCAGTTCAATAGCGCCGGATTCAAATTTTTTCCAGACATCGACGCTAAGCCGCAGTCCCCTGGCCGCATTGACCATTGAAAGACCCCGCTGCGCGCGCAACTCTTGCAGGCTGGTGGCTGCTATTTGCTGGTCAAAAAATCTCTCTAAAGCTGTCTGGGCGGCGCGTTGGGTTAAAGGTAAAGGGGCGGTCTCTAGAGCGTCGATCTCTTCTATGGCAGTGGCGTGATAAGCGGCGATGAAATCGATCAGCGCTGCCTGTGCTTCAGGATGGTCTCGTAGGAGCGTTATTTGGGCCTGCGTATCGCCACTGTCTTTGGCAGCTAGCCACGCCATTTTTAATTGTTGCAGTTCAGAAGTCTTCATCTCTCCACGCCTTTCTATGAAAAAAGTTATTGAGGTTGCGTATGTGTTTCATGTAGGTAGGTGCTACGCTCTCTATTGATGCATTCGCGCAAGTAACTGCGGGCCCGTTCGTAGCGAAAGCGAACCGTGCGTTCGGTGCGTTTGCAGACAATAGCGATATCATCCCATTTCATTCCTTCAATTGCTCGTAATATCATAATCATGCGATCCAGTGGATCAGTGAGATAGGTGAGAATGCGTTGACTCTCATCCACGGCATGCAGTCGTTCAAATTGATCCTGTGGATCAGCGACATCCGCAGAAAGTGCTCCTTCGTCGTCGGCGGGCGCTGGCCGCAGTGGCTCGATCAATGCGCGGGGCACATGTTGAGGCCGACCTGACGGGCGACCCTCGCTGTCACGCCGGTAGTTCAGACCCTCCTGGCGGAGCACTCTATTGAACTCATCGGCGCACAGGCAGCGAAGATAATGAATAAAATTTTGCGTCATAAATATCTCTGTGGGGTCTATCGCTTCACGCAAAAGATGTTCATTCATATTGGCGATGGCTTCCTCACGTAGTTCGGGACGGTGACGCAGGCCGTAAGTTCGTCGCTGAAACTCGCCAGCGCAGCGTTCCAGGAGAACTTCGCAGAGCATGCGCGCACCGCCAGTATTGCCCCCGGCCTGATGTACGCGAATATTCAGGACAAGGTCGATGTCGCTGATTTCGTAGCGTCCTTCTGGTGTACGACGCCGGAGTCGCTCTTGCAGGGCGGGTTCATCCAGGTCAATCATGTTTTCCTCTCCCATTTGGAAAAGAGCAAGCTGTATTTGCTGTTCTTTGTAGTGTTTCTCTAGTATATTCTTTGGGTTGGGTGAAAAACGGAAAAGGCATTCGTTTACTGTTTACAATTAACCTTCCCGGCCTGGTTAAGCAGATGAACAAAACTATCCGGACAACCGTAGGGGCCGATTTATCGCGCCCACCGCCGATTTATCGGCCCTCGTGGCCAGGTGAATAAGTTAATAAGCATAACAGGCCTATTGTACCTGTAGTACGTAATGAGCGTCAAGTTACAATTGCCGCACGCGGCGACAGGAAAAAGCCCTGCAGGAGAGAGTACGAGTACTTGACCCAATGAGGCGAGAAGGTTATTATAGCACACAGCAAATTCACGTTGTAAATAGATAAAAAGGAGTACTTTTAGAACCCCATGCCAAAAACGACGAAACGTGCTGCTTCGAAACGCGCAGCGAGAATAGCCAAAGCTCATGCCACTGATTTGCCAAAATTAGAAGTCAAAGAGTCTTCAGAACGCAAACGAGCTCCTGGTTACAAACCACCCAGGCGGGGACTTGCGCGGTATCCCTGGGGCATCTTTTTGAGCGTCTTGATTATAGCATTAGGTATTTATACCCTCTATTACTATCACGTGGGACCGTTCGCATTGCCTCGCCCGAAACCTATTGCTAAAGTCACTCCGACCCCCGCGATACCGACCGCGACGCCAACGACGACGCCTTCACCCTGTCTGTCGATAGTAAGCCAGTTGAAGGATACTGCTGCTGGCCCGAGCACGGCGGAATTCAATAAGATCACCCATACCTTTAGCCAGCCCCCTGCTATGTCAATCGATACTAATAAGATCTATTGTGCTGGTATCAATACTAATCGCGGCCTGATTGTGTTGGAACTTGATCCGCTGCTAGCGCCAAAGACCGTCAATAATTTTGTGTACCTGGCTGAGCATCATTTCTATGATGGGATGAAATTCCATCGCGTCGTTCCCAAATTTATTATTCAGACTGGTGATCCCCAGGGAACTGGCGCAGGTGGTCCCGGCTATAAATTCAACGATGAGCGTGTACTGGCAAATTATACCCAGGGTTGTATTGCTATGGCTAACTCCGGCCCCAATACCAATGGGAGCCAGTTCTTCATCTGCACTGCGGATAACACAAAGGCATTGCAAAAATTGTATAATCTCTTTGGTCATGTCGTGCAAGGGATGGACGTGGCTCTCAGTATTCAGGGTCCTGGAGACGATTCAGCCTCAAAGAATATTAAGCCAGATGTCATAAATCATTTGATCGTGGTTGTGGCACCGTAGGATGTAAACGAAAGGAATAAGTACGTATTCATGGCACAGAAGCGTTATAGCGGGCCACCTGCGATGGTGATTGATCCCGCAAAAAAGTACACAGCAACATTTCATACGCAAGTAGGAGATTTCCAGGTGGAACTATTTGCGGCACAAGCTCCACAAACCGTGAACAACTTTGTGTTTTTAGCGCGCGAGGGTTTTTACGACAACACAACATTTCACCGTGTGATTCGCGATTTCATGGCCCAGGGGGGCGATCCGACGGGTACCGGAACGGGCGATCCGGGGTATAAATTTGCTGACGAGCGAGGCGCGCTTGCTCTCAAGCATGATCGCGCCGGTATTCTGTCGATGGCAAATGCCGGGCCTAATACTAATGGGAGCCAGTTCTTCATTACCTTTGGACCTACGCCGCATCTGAATGGTAAACACGGGGTATTTGGCGTAGTGACTTCAAGAATGGATGTTGTCCAGGCGATTAAAGAGCGTGATCCAAATCGATCGCGCGAACCCGGTACCAGGATTAACTCAATAGAGATTACTGAGCAATAAGAAAAGCGAATGAGGCGCAAGCAATTGCTTGCGCCTCATTTTTTTTGTGTACGAGTTATCAGTACACCTGGTAATAAGGATGTTTCCTGGTTGCTAGCCAGGCCCCGAGGAGACTGACCAATCCGCCGATAATACCCCAGACCAGCAGAAATAACAGCGATACTAAGAAGCCGCCGATGGCCCCATTGCTTGCCGTTGAACTCGTGGTGTGTTGAACGCCTGGATAGTTAGGGATGTAGTTAGTAATGAAGCCCGTAGCGTACACAATGATACCCGTGAGGAAACCTGCCAGAAAGCCTAACCTGCGTTGAACGACAATTTTGCCCGCGATGAAGCCGGCAATACCTAAGATTACCAGGCTTATAAAAAAGGTCAACACGGCATAGCCAAAGATAGTAAAGGCCAGGGCATTTTTCACCGCGGTATCTTTGGCGATATCGAATGCATGGTATGTGGAGGCATTCGCCAGTGTGATAGCAATGCTTTGCGCGACACAGAATATACCAGCGATCGCTCCGATAATCAACGCATCTCTGAAACGATGGCGTGGAAGTGCCGGGGTAGTGGCTAGTTCGCGCTGGTGAACCGGCCCAACTGGTGGTGGAGTGTACTTTTTTTCTAGTTCTGGTTCGTCTTTGATATCGAAGGGGCGTGGACGATCCTTCTCAACATGATCTTGTGACTGGTGGATTGGGTAGCCTTCTTCAGAGTCTTGCATGGGGTATCTCCCTTCAGTGACTTACCTTAATCTGGGTGTAAATATTCGAATATGTGTTGATCAGTTGCCAATTACTGAACGGCCAATAGATCAGGACTGCCTTGCCTACAAGATCTACTTTCGGCACAAACCCCCAGTCACGCGAATCGTCGCTCGCGGGACGGTTATCGCCTAGCACGAAATATTCGTTCGCGGGCACAGTAATGGTTTTCCCGGCAGGATTGAAGGCCTGACTTATATACGGCTCGTTGAGTATGACACCATCGACTTTAACAGTCGAACTATCTAACGTTATAGTGTCCCCTGGCAGGCCAACGACCCGTTTGATGAAATCTTCAGAGGTGTCAAGTGGGTAATGAAAAACAATCACATCTCCACGCTCAGGAGCGTGGAAGAGGTAGGCCATTTTGTTTACTAACACATATTCGTCGCTTTGGAGTCCAGGTTGCATACTTGGGCCAGATACGCGATAACTCTGAATGGCAAAGCGAATGACTAGGAAGATGATCAATGTCAATGCGATTGTTTCAACGATTTCTCGGGCTAAGTGTGAACGTTGTTTCAAGTCAAACCTCGTATATGTTATTTACTAGTGCAAAAAAGTGATTTACAGGACATCTCTTTGTCAACTTTAAGCCTCATAACACGACTGCATTCTCTATTTCTGCGCACATTATAGCCGATTGTTGAGATTGATTCCACGTCTCGCAGCGTTAGACAAACTATGCTGTCTGAAGGTACTACGATTTCCCAATGTGAAAGTTGTTGCTTCAGGTTGGTTTATAGACGATATAGCCATCAAAGATAAAGCGCTGAAAATGCTCGTGCTTGACAGCTATCATACCAGCGAAGTGGAAAGCGTGCGAGGAACCAAGCGGGAACACGTAAAACGCATGGGGATATTTCGCGACCATTGTATAATAAGGCTCGTAGCGATTATACCCTGGCTCAATGAGATTCGTCAGGACTGCGCAGATAATACGCTCATCGCTGAGGAAAGTGATGCGATCGCAGGTCCAGTATTCTGAATAAATGTGTGTTGCACCCATGCGCAGCAGATTAGTTATGAGCGCGTCTTGTTGCCGGTTGAATTGCTGGGTGGCTGGAATGGCTTTTGTCGTATTGACATAACCTATTACCAAAATTACGGCAATATAGACGAGAATGGTACCTTTTGCAACTGCAAACGGCATTACTTTCCAGGATAAGGAGGCGCTAATCTCTCTCAGACCTTCCCAGAGAGGAGCGATAATGGCCGGAGTGGCAATAAGCAGGCAGAATAGGTAGCGTGTATTTGTCCAGGGATTCAGTGCTGAGACAGGACTAAAAGTAAAGAGCAGAATAGTCAGGCAAGCACTTGCCAGGAGCATCAGACGTGCGGCATGACGGACAGTTACTTGCCGCGATTCAGCAGGTGTTAGACTGCCGGAAGCAGTGTGCCGCTGCTTCCAGATAGCTCGTATGTTAAGGAAAACTGCGAAGATCAGTAAAAGAAGGCAACCAATGCTCCAACTTCCCTGAAACAGGGTGCAATTGAGACTGGCCTGGTTGAAGAGACCAAAAAGCGGCAAATGTTGATCAGGGCAGATGGGGTTTGCGCCGGTAGCGTTAGGAATGCTGACCAGGAAGGTGCCTACTAATTTCTGCGCAAGGGGGATATGTTTGACATCGATATTGACTGTTGCATCCGAACTATAGACGTGTAATAAGTAATATAAGGTGCTTTCTTGAGATGGAACGGTTAGATTATAGATGATCGAAGGGAGCACACCAAGAATAAAACTTGCGATGACGCACAGGGGCGCCCAGGTACGCCATTCAGGCCAGCAAAATACCAGCAATAATGCCGTAGATGTCAGGACAAAAGGCAGCACAAGCAGATCTGTCCAGATGCTGAAGCCCACTAAAAATCCCCAGCATCCATAGAGTGCGAGGCGTCCCCAGCGCTTGCGCGTAGGCAGATCCCGGCGATAGGAGTATGCAAGGCAGAAGGCAATGAATAATTGAAGGGCGCCAAAGAGTAGCGTTTCAGGGTAGCCGCCGATAGCCCTGAGCTGAATCAACAATATCTCTTGAGAACCCAGAGCGAGCAAGAAGAGTGTAAGAAGCGCCAATTTTTTCGTGTAGAGCAGGCTTGTGAGTAGATAGATGCTGACGAGAAAGAGACAGTAGATGAGGATCAGGCCTAATCGAAGCACGTACAAGGAAGGGCCAAGCATATGGAAGAGTATGGCAGCAATATAGGCCTCGAAAGGCCCCATATATCCCTGTCCGTAAAAAAAAATGGGATGTTCACCATGATAGGCGATATGGAGAGCCATCAAACCTAAGGTACCTTCATCGCTATTGGTTGATGGCCACCCTTGTCCGACGAGTATGATACGCAGTATTATCGCAAATAGTATGATGAAAAACGCGCAAATCCCATGTTTATAGATGGTAAGATACTTTAAGAGCATGCTGTATTACTATTATTGTATATGGAAACAGTGTTTAGTTAGTGTTACTCAAGCATACTAACATACATTGCCGTTGTAGACAAGCAGCTATGCGTAAGAAAGTTACCAGGCGTGTAATGTGCGTCGCAAATTTGCTAAGGCCGCCTGTATGCGCTTTTTGAGGGTATTTTCTGAGGTTTGTAGAACCTGAGACATCTCGGAAAGAGCGGCTGAAACGATATGAAGAAAAGAAAGTTATTCTTTGATTGCCACTACGCGCAACCGCCTGTAATCGGCGATCCAATGGTCAACTTTGAAGAGGCGATCTCGAGCCTTTTCTTCTGTACTATGTAGCACTTGATCCTTCAAGGTGTCAGGCACGTCGCGAAACATGCTGGCGCAAAACATTTGGATCCAATTGCGCAGGCCGTTTTCGCCTTCCTCCAATGTTGTTGGCCTATCAAAGAGAAGCGCACTTTGCACGGCAAGGCCATGTTTCTCAAGCAAGAGCGTATATTCACCGATTGAGGGATAAAACCAGCCGGGGCTCACCTCAATGTGCGCCAGCTCCCGGATGGATTGCTGAATTGCAGTGATTATCGTCGCAACGTTTCCCTTACCGCCAAATTCTGCGACAAGCCTGCCGCCGCTTTTCAGGGATGCTGCAATACAATATATTGCCTTTTCAGCTTCGATCACCCAATGCAGTGTGGCATTAGAGAAAACGGCGTCAAAGGTAGCAGGAAAAGAGAAATTTGTGGCATCAGCCAGGATGAACTCAAGTTCGGGGTAAGTTGTACGAGCAACTTCAATCATAGCTGGAGAGCTATCGAGGCCAACCACGTGCGCTCCTGCCGCAGCAATTGCTTGCGTGAGATGACCTGTGCCGCAGCCGAGATCAAGGATAGACTCGCCGGATTGCGGATCGAGCAGGGAGAGAAGACTTTTACCGTATTCAAATACGAAGGCATGTTTTTGATCATAGAGTGATGTATTCCAGTCACCAGTAGGCATAGGTTTGCTCCCAAATACTGCAAAGAAACGTTACATACGATACGTGAAATAGTTATTCTGAAGGACTGACAGGCTTATCCACTGGAGAAGATTCAATAGCCTGAGGAATAAGTTCTTTGACTTCAGGAAGTTGCTCTTTCTCTTTTTGAAAAGCATCAGGGTGCATTTTGCGCCACTCTATCCAGAAGGCTGCGATTAATGCCTGGAGGATTCCCGCGATAGGAGAGGCGAAGAGCGCTCCCCAGATACCAAACAACTCTGCGCCCGCGACCAGCGCGGTAAGGGAAATAATAGGATGTAATCCCAGGGCTTTGCCGACAATACGCGGACCAACAATATCTCCCTCGAAGATGTGGATAGCAATAAAATAGAGCAGGACGAGTAGCGCTATCAGCCAACCCTTGGTCAAGGCCAGCAGTACACAGACCGCGCCGGAGATAAACGTTCCCAGGACTGGTACGAAAGCGAAGATAAAAGCCAGGACGCCCAGTAATAAGGCATAGGGTACCTGAAACAGAAACATACCAATTCCTACAAGCAGGCCGATTAAGAAAGCGAGGGTAAATTGACCACGGATATAGCCGCCGACGATACGCTCCAACGTGTCCAGGAAGAAATGCACGCGATCCTGTAGTTGTAACGGCATATTACTGCGTAACCAGCGATTGACGCGTCCTCCGTCAATGAGCAGGTAGATGCTCATGACGGCAACGATGATGGTATCGAGTACGAAGTCGAAGATGCCTCTTAAAAGGGGAATAGCGCTGGTAGCGAATTCTTCTGTTCGAGCTATTATCTGCTGACGCGCGTCGTTAATCTGGGCCTGTGAGATGCCAAAGGAAATCAGTGTTTGCTCTAACGGAGTAGGTTGTCCAGAGCCGGTTGAAATTAACTCGTTGCGCAGAAGGTGTGAAAGTTGAATGATTTGATGGACAGCGTTACTGATAATCAAGAAAATCAGAAAGCTAAGGCCACTAAACGCTAGAAGGTAGACGAGAAGAATGGCCAGGAAGCGCGGCATGAAGCGTTGTAAGAACTTCACAGCGGGTGAAAGGGCGTAGGCGAGCAGAGCCGCAATGGCGAGAATGAGCAGTGACCTGATGATGTGCCCCGCTGCCCAAAGAATGACCGCGATTACCCCAATCCAGGCAAGGATAGCTATTGGTATATCGCGCCTGCGCTTCCATTTGTCGGCAGTAGTAATGGAAGTGGTTTCCGTAGAAAGTTGGCGTGTCGTCGAGGACATAAAGCACCATTTCTTCTCGTTTATAGTCTAACATGCCAGGTATAACGCCGCTAAAAAACAAAAACGGAGAGGCATGCATGCCCTCTCCGTGGCTGGGGTGCAGGGATTCGAACCCCAATCGGCCGATCCAGAGTCGGCAGTCCTACCGTTGAACGACACCCCATTGGAACAGGCGGAAGGTTGCCTGTCATTGGTGAAAAGTATGATACTCTAACTTTTGCGAGATGTCAAGCGCTTTGAGAGGCGCGGAGATTCAAAGGAGGCGTCTCGCGATGAACACGAAACACCTCCATAATGAGTAACAGGGTTTTAATCGGCTAAAGCCTCGGCGCGCTTTGCGCCGCTGGCGATTACCTCGCGTCGTTTGAAGCCAAACCAGTAGATGGCGCCGACGACAAAGAGGATAATCAGAGCGAACTCAAAGATGGGGATTTTCCCGATGACATTCAATACAGGGATGGTATCCCAGGAAGTGAAAATCAGGTTAAGCGCTGGATTGGTATAGATGGCGCGCAGGCCACCGAACCAGAGGAAGTTGATAATCATCAAGCCGCCGTAGATCAAGGCTACCACATTGACTAGAATTCCCCAACGCCCAAGGCTGAAGGGTGATTTCTCTCTAGGCCAGCCTCTAAAGCGGGCGCCCAATGAGGCAATGTTATTCAAGAAGTACGACACGTAAATCAAGCCCGTTGCGCTAGTGACGATGACGCCGATGGCCTGACTGTACAAGAATGGGAGCGCAGAGAGCACCGCCACCGCAATACCTGCCCATATTGGTGTACGTAACGTTGGATTTACGGTCCCCCAAACCCTGCCAAATGGGAGACGACCATCGCGTCCCATCGAGAACATCAAGCGAATGGTTGCCGACTGGATTGCCAGCGCGCAGACACAGACGGCGATGAGGACGACGCCCAGGTAGACATTTCCCCAACTAGTGCCAAGCGCATCAATGATAATTGCCGGGAGAGCCTGGGTAAAATTCGCGCCGCTCGCTATGGTTTCAATATTAGACAGATTTCTAATCGAAAGAATGGTGCCACCCAGGAAAAGTATACCGGCAATGGCCGATAGCCCAATAGCCCAGAGGACGCCGCGCGGGGCATTTCTCTGCGGGTTATTGGTCTCCTCGCCCAGAGTTCCTGCCGTGTCGAAGCCATAGATGACGAACAATGACATGAACATTGCTGCGGCGAAAGCTCCAAAGTAAATGTCACCCAACGGTGGCGTCCACTGTGCTCCTGGAATACCAAGAGCTGTGGAAAGAACCTGGGGAGAGACATTGGGAGTGGGACCCGTAAAGAGGAAACTAAGCGGCTGGTGATTGAAGAAGATCAGTAAGACGAGCGCGAAAACGAACATGCCAATGATCTCGGCGACAACGCCAATGTTATTGATAATCGACACCAATCTTACGCCCGCAATATTAATGAGGGTACCAACGATAATCGAGACCAGGGCGATGAAGACAGCATTGTTTATCCCCAGGATGGTCGCAGGAATGTTGGGGAAGATGCCAAGCAAAGGAATAGGAACAGTGAACGCTACGGCTGTGATGGTGAGAACCCCTGCGAAGAAGTAGAACCAACCAGTGAACCAACCTAAAGTGTAACCAGAGAGTCGCTTGCTCCACTGGTAGATCGAACCCGCGATGGGGAAGTGTGATGAGAGTTCAGCGAAGTTTAGCGCTACGATGAACTGTCCAATTGCGACAATGAACCATGTCCAGAAGAATGCAGGGCCACCGGCCAGGATACCAAGATAGAAGAGCGAGAACGTGCCGGTCGAGACGGAGATGTAGGAGAAAGCGACTGCAAAATTGGAGAGGAACCCCAGCGATCGCCGCAATTCCTGTTTGTAGCCAAACTTTTGCAGTAATGCCTCGTCTCTCTGTTGCTGGGATACATCTGGTTGCGCCATCGATAAACGCCTCCTTTGTGGTAAATAATACCAACGATCAGGAACGTGAAAACGGCCCCACTCACCTAGTGCCATTGCTCTAAGAGGCAGGCGGTTGAAGAACCCTTACCCGTAATAAAGGGAATGATAGGGATTCAATTGTCCTTTCCCTTTTATGCTACTCGTAGATTATAAGGTGAGTTAAGAAGAAAGGGGATACCTAACGGCTGTAGATTTGCGAAATTCAAGCCAGAAACCGACAAGTTAGCAAAAATTCGTAATGCTCTACTTTGAAGAATCCGAAATCTGCAACTGTTAGTAGTATATAGTAGGGTTAGTTTCTTATAAATGCCATGTGCAAATTAGCTATATTATAGGCTCAAAATATGTGCATTTAGAAAATTGAGAGTTCTTTGCCTTTTTTGTGGTGTACGACATACAATATTTTTAGTAATTGGTTAAGAACAACGTTTCAGGACGGTCGAAAATATCGTCCCTCTATTTTTCGTTGAAAGGGATAGTTCTATGCGCAGTAAAATAACCGTTGTTGGAGCCGGTTTCGTTGGTAGTACGCTGGTACAGCGTTTGGTGGAACGAGACTACGCGGATGTCGTGATGTATGATATCGTGCCTAATATGCCCCAGGGCAAGGCGTTGGACATGCTCCAGGCAGGGCCTGTACTTGGCTATGATTCGCTGGTTACTGGCACAAATGATTATGCTGATACAATAAACTCCGATATCGTCGTGGTTACTTCTGGTTTCCCGCGCAAACCAGGAATGTCCAGGGATGACCTGGTCAAGAAAAACCAGGAGATAGTAACGCAAGTGACTGAGAACGTCGTCAAGTATTCTCCGGATTGTATCATGATTATGGTCACTAACCCGTTGGATGCGATGGCACAGCTTGCGTTTCATATAAGCGGTTTCCCGCGTAACCGCGTGATTGGTATGGCCGGAGTGCTGGATACTGCGCGTTTCCGCACATTTATCGCGCAAGAACTGGATGCCTCGGTACGTGATGTGCAGGCCTATGTGCTGGGTGGTCATGGCGATACGATGGTTCCACTTGCTCGTATGTGTACCGTCGCTGGCGTTCCTATTGCGCAATTGATTTCGGCAGAGCGTATCGAGCAAATTGTGCAACGTACGCGTGATGGTGGGGCTGAAATCGTAAAGTTGCTGGGTACGGGCAGCGCATACTTTGCGCCATCGGCTTCGGTCTTGCAAATGGTCGATTCTCTATTGCTTGATAAGAAAATGATCATGCCGTGTGCCGTCTATTTGCAAGGGGAATATGGGATCCGTGATCTCTTTGTTGGTGTACCCGTGAAGCTTGGCGCGCAGGGTATGGAGGAGGTTGTCGAGGTTGAACTGGATGAAGGCGAACGCGCTCAGTTGCGGAAGTCTGCTGACGCTGTGAAAGAGCTGATCGAGGTGATGGGTATTTAGATATTAAAGAAGGGGAGAGCCGCGCGGTGGGCCATTCGCACCAACTTAAGCGGTGGTACACCATTTCCAACTCGATCGCAAGGATCGTCCCTCCGACATGATGATCGCTTCACGGCCATGAATCAGCGTTGGGAGCCGCCCCGTAGTATAGTAGGGTTGACCCTTGCGGTCAACCTCACCCCCGCTTGCCCCCGCCCTGGGAGCGGCGCGAGACGCGGCCTGTGATCCCATTTTGGAGTTCCTTTACTTGACGCCTATTCCTACGCCTCTCTCCCTGCCCCTGCGATAACGATAATATATTCACCGCGCGGTTTAGCTTTTGATACCGCTTCCAACAGCGAGGAGAGTGTTCCGCGCTGTACTTGTTCAAACATCTTTGTCAGATCGTTAGCGATAGCAGCTTCACGATCACCATAGGTGTTTATTGC
>JBGQJX010000031.1:0-18712 GCA_041499255.1 Ktedonobacteraceae bacterium
ATGTGGAGAGATCGTGCAGAAGTCTTTGTCTGTACGTACTCATATCTGTCCTTTCTGTGGCTCTGTAGCCGACCGTGATGTCAATGCCGCTAAGAATATTCTCATGGCGGGGGCACCGCCATCAGGCGCTAAGCATCCCAATGGGGATGTTAGTCTGAGAAGCCCCCGGCTTTAGCCGTGGGGAGTTGTCACTTGCCTGATGCTGCCATCGAGTTCTCCAAGATTATGGCACAGGGCTTCTCCGAAGCTGAGCAGCGCGAATTGCTGACAAAACTTCAGCGCATCATCTTCAATGTGTCCTATGTGACACCACATACGGGCGACCGTTTTGGGTTGTTACCCCCTAGTTTCTCGCATATTCAGCCGATAGGGCAAGAAGCACAGGTAACGATCGACAATAAGGAAGGAAGCAATGAGTAAAGAAGCTACACAAGTGACAACAGGTACAGCGCGGATAGGGGGAAGGGCTATGCCGGCCATTGAGATCAAAGATCTGTGTAAATCCTTCGGCAAATTCAAGGCCGTTGATCGCCTGACACTGGCGGTGCAGCAGGGTGAGATTTATGGGCTGTTGGGACCAAACGGCTCAGGTAAAACAACCACCATCAATATGATCAGCGGTCTGAGCGTTCCTACCAGCGGCGAGGTACGAGTTATGGGATATGATGTCCGGCGCAATGCTCGCCAGGTGCGCCAGATACTTGGCTCCGTACCGCAGGAAACCGCGCTCTACGAAGAACTCACTGCCTGGGCCAACATGGATTTTCACGCCGATCTATTTGGTATTCCCCGTAAAGAAAAGAAAGGGCGCATCACCAAACTGCTGGAACTGGTGCAACTACTCGATCGCAAGGACTCTCGCGTCAGTACCTTCTCTGGCGGTATGAAGCGGCGCCTGGCTCTGGCGCGAGCGTTGCTGCATGATCCAAAGCTGATCTATCTCGATGAACCAACGCTAGGTGTGGATGTCCAGGCCAGGCGCGCCATCTGGGACTATATTCTTTCCTTGCGCGACGAGGGCAAGACGGTGTTGATTACCACGAATTATCTCGAAGAGGCTCAGGCGCTCTGCGAACGGCTAGCAATTATTGATCATGGCAAACTGGTGGCTGAAGACACCCCAACACATCTTAAACAGACCTATGGCGGGAGTGTCATTGAGGTGGAGACCATGAAGCCGAGCAAAGAAATCGATGCATTACGCGCCATTGAAGGGGTTAAAGAGGTGATTCAGGATGGCACGCACCTGAAGATTACCACACAAGGCATGTATAATATCGCTCCGCAGATTATCACCATCCTTACCCAGGAAGGGGAGATCAGGGATATTGTTATTCGCGAACCCAACCTTGATGAAATATTCCTGTTTTTGACAGGGTCGGCGCTGCGGGATTAATTTTCACCAATATAGAGATGAGGGAGTGCACGTCATGCTTGCAAAACCTGGCTATACCCTGCGTGTCATCTGGGCATGTATGAAAAAGGATATTAAAAGTGCCCTGACCGAACGGGTCTTTACCATTATCAGCGTTTTTGTCCCCGTAAACATCCTTATTTTGCTGAGTTTATTTGCCATCTCCGGGGGCCAGGCGCCCACGGCCGTTGTGATGAACGAGACTGGCCCATATGCCAGGCAGTTTTATGACTCCATGAGCCATGCCCACTCCTTCATCCTGCAGACCGCGACCGCGAGCGACGCGGCAAGTCTGATGCAGAGAGGCAAAATTGTCGCGATAGTCACGATACCAGCCGATTTTGATGCGCGCATCCAGCAAAACCAGCCGGTACAGGTGCGCGTAGATGTCAACAACCTCAACACCGATTTCACCAATGACATTCGCCGTGCCATCCCGCTGTCCATCACCACCTTTTACGCTAAAGCCTTTCCTGAGCTGGTAACGATTACGCCCAATGAAATTGATCAGTACCCGCAGGATACCGGCTACATACCCTACCTGACGGTCTCCATTCTGGTTGTCGGCCTGGTGCTGGCGGGGATATTGCAGGCTGGTACTGCATCGGCGCGTGAGTGGGAAAACGAGACGATAAAAGAACTGCTGCTTTCTCCGGCTAGCCGTTGGGCTATGATTGTCGGAAAGATGCTGGCGTCCTTTGTTATGAGTATCGCTGCTGTGATTGTGGTGTTGTTTGTGCTGATATTTATCATAGGGGTGCAGCCCGTCTACTGGGGTGAGGTTATTGGTTTCACCTGCCTGTGCCTGCTCATTTTCATTGCCTGGGGAACATTTTTAGGTACAGTGCTGAAACAGCGCCCGGCGGTCATTGCACTCTCCTTTGGTTCATCCATTCCCCTCTTCTTCCTGAGCGGCGCTTTTGGGCCGATTTCCTTTACCACTCCGGCAATTCAGTTTATCGCCAGGATCTTTCCCATCTACTATGCTATTGTGTTGCAGCAGCACGCCTTCCATGGCTTTGATCTCAACACGTACGGCATGATCATCAATGCCTTGATTATCGCTGCTTACGCCGTGGCGCTCATCATCCTGGCTGCCGTTGTTTTGAGGCGCAATACTCTTGCCCATTAACCTGAGGAGAAGAGAAGCATATGCTATTCACGTTCTTTCGCTCTATCTGGGTCATACTCAGAAAAGATATACGCGTCTGGTTGCGCCAACCGGTAACGTTAGCTGCGACGTTTGTTCCATCTATCGCCTTTTTGTTAGTGGGAGCGCTTGGAGCCGCCGCGGTTGGGCACAGTCCTGTTGCGCTGGTCACCCTGGATACCAATCCCAAAGGGATGCAAATGGCCCAGATCTTTCACAGCGCGGATGTTTTTCAAATCACTGATGCGACTCCACAACAGGCGCGGAACCTCTACAATAAGATCGATGTGGTCGCTATCATCACTATCCCGGCTGACTTCACCCGGCGCGTTGATGCTCATGAGAGTGCGCCTATCGATGTCACTGTCAACAATCTCAATCTTGACTTTACCAATGATATCCGTCGTTCCGTGCCCGACGCCATCACTCAATTTTACCGGGCGCAAGGAGCCAAAAGCCCTATAAAGATTATCATGGATGAACATGATTTGCGACAGCGCGACGTGCAGCTATTCGAGTATAGTGTATTACCCACTATCATTTTACTGCTGAGCATTAGTGGACTGATTAATGGCGGCCTCTCGACTGCTCGCGAATGGGAGAGTCGCACTGTCAAAGAACTGCTACTCTCCCCTGTCTCTAGAGCGGCCATCATTGCCGGGAAGGTGTTAGCCTGCTTTTTGATCACGTTTTGCCTGGGTACGCTGGTGCTGCTACTGGGGTATGCTCTTGGCTGGACGCGGCCAGAGGGCATCTACTGGTTGAGTGCCCTGCTTGCCGTGGCGCTGCTCTCACTTTTCAGTTCAGGGCTTGGTGTTGCTGTCGGTGCTGCTTTACAAAGGTTTCAAATAGTGATTGCTGTCTCCATCAATATTGCAATCTACCTGTTTTTCCTGGCCGGGGGTATCGGCGTTCTTGCTTTTGAGCCTCAATGGCTGCAAACTATTGCCACTTTTGATCCGCTGACCTATGGGAGGCATGCGATGGAGATGGCCATATTCTATAGCTCTTCCGACCTCTTTGGTCTCGACATGACCATACTTGCGCTCTCGGCCCTGGTTGCTGTGGGCATGGGCGTACTCTCTATGCGCCGTGGCATAGCCGTGTAGGAACCCGATTCAGTTCATCAGCCCCCAGGGTTTGACGCGGCGACGAGCTTTCTGAGCTTCCTGGGGGTTGCCTAGTATTTCGTACACATCAGCCTTCAATGACCAGGCGCGGCTATAGGTGCGATCCATCTCGGTAGCTTCATTCAGCGCGTCCAATGCCGCCTTATTATGTCCCAGGCGAATCAGCGCCTCTGCCTTGTTACACCATGCTACCGCACTATTCGGATTCACCAGTAGCGCGTTGGTATAGGCATCGACAGCGCCAGAAAAATCGTGCAAGCAGGAGCGTGCATTTCCTATGCCGTTCCAGGCCTGGAAACTCTTGCGATCATAGACCAGTGCCTTTTCGTAAGAGAAGAGCGCTTCTTCAGGCATATTCATGTCTAGTTGAGCGTCGGCTTTGCCATTCCATGCCGGCACATAGTGCGGATCAATCGACAATGCCCGCTCGAAATGCACAAGCGCCTGCTGGTACCGTTCCAAGCGATTTAATACGAGACCTGCGCTAACCCACACGATAGCATTACCAGGGTCAATCTCAGTCGCCCGTTGATAAGCATCCAGCGCCTTTTTATAGTTGCCCTGGTTGTATAGTGTCGTTCCCTTGCCGTTCCAGGCATAGAAATTGCGTGGATCCATGCGCAGAGCTTCTTCATAAGCCTGCAATGCTTGAGAATATCGTTGCAGCTTTCTCAGCTCGTCGCCCTCCAGGCATTTCTCGCGAACAGTGCTTGTGTTTACATAAGCTCTTGCCGCTGGTTGCCCATTGCTCATACGCTCTGCTGCATCGTTGTTCCCACTTGCTTGAATATCAGGTAACCCGGGATTTGAGATACTGCGCACTGCGGGTGCATTTACTGGACTTGCCGGGGGCGTGAAATGAACCCTGGCGCCAGGGAGGCATGCCAGGTCGAAAGCCTGCATAAACTCCAACATATTGGCGTAGCGCTCTTCTGGTCTGCCTGCCAGAGCGCGCAATACTACCTGGTCAAGCGCTGGAGGCAAAGCGGAGTTTAATTTAGAAGGAAGTGGGATACTGCCTCCCTGTACATCAAGTGGATGATAGCCTGTCAGCATCTCATATAACACGACCGCGCAGCCATATTGATCGCTGCGCGGATCGACAATGCCGCTTGTTTGTTCAGGCGCCATATAGCCCACCGTCCCGCGCACGGTAATTGTCTTTCCTACCCTCGCGCCTGGCTCGAGGGATCGTGCGATACCAAAATCCGTGATCACCAGGCGATTGTCTTCTGGATGAATCAGGATGTTCTCGGGTTTTATATCGCGGTGGATGACGGGGCGAGGCCGGGTATGCGCATAGTGGAGAGCGCTGGCAAGCTGGTGAAAGTTATTTAATGTCTCAGAAGCGGGCAGAGGACCATCTGCTTTTGCGAGCCGTGTGCGCAGGGAACCGGCGGTGTAGAGAGGCATTATCAGGTAGACGCTGGGGCCATCTTTACCATAATCAAGCACTGGCGCAATGTTGGGGTGGTCAAGCGTCGCGGCAATACGCGCCTCGCGCAGAAAATGCTCGTGTTCGCTTTGCGTCGTCTTACTGGGCAGCAAAACCTTGATCGCTATACGGCGAGAAAGATTCTGATCAACCCCGTGAAAGACCGCCGCGTAGCCACCTTTACTAATCAAGGCATTAATTTTGTAGCGACCAGCCAGTGCAGTGTTCAATAAAGGTAGCGCACACGCCCGACAAAATAGATCGCTGTCCCGATTCTCATAGCCGCAGTCAATCTGATCGGCGCAGCGTTTCAAAATGCTCTCTCCTCTGATATGATCCTCTGTAAGCAGAGGAACCCGATGTGGAAAATTCACCGGGGGCCGATAAATCGGCGGTGGGCGCGATAAATCGACCCCTACGGTTGACCCCGTTCATTTGTGCAATTGCAATATCGGGTCCCTGTTTATTGGTGCAATTGTATTATCGCGTCCCCGATGTATCGTGCCCAATCATGTCCCAACACGACCAGCTTGCGCTTCTAACGTCTGGGCCCACGCGTGACATGAGCGCGCCTCCTGTCCTCTGCCCAGTTTATCCAGCACAACCGCTTTATTATACCAGGCATCAGGCTCATCAGGGGCAAATGAAGTGGCCTGATCTAAAGCCGCCAGCGCCTCACCCAGGCGATTGAGAGCAAAAAGGGCCAATCCCTTATTGTTCCAGGCTGCTATATAATGTACGTCTACAGCCAGCGCCCGGTCGAATGCGACCAGCGCTTCTTCATGCCGCCCCAACTCGTGCAGCAGGCTGCCCTTGTTATACCAGGCGGAAATCAATCCCTCATCGTAATCAAGTGCATGATCGTACGATTCGAGCGCCTCATCATACAAACGCAATGCTGCCAGTACGTTACCTCGATTATACCATGCACCTGCCAGTGTTGGGTCAAGTGTAAGGGCTTTGTCGTACACTGCTAATGCCTCAGCAAAGCGACGCATATCCCGCAAATCGTTTGCTTGATCAAACCATACCGCTGCGTCTTGTGGGTCAAGCTGTGTCGCTCGCTCGTGCATTGAGAATGCTTCGACCGGCCTCTTCAAACGGCGGAGAATATTTCCCTTCGTATCCCACAGCGCTGCATTACTGGAATCTAATTCCAGGGCGCGGTCAATGGCAATCAGAGCATCACCATACCGTTGGATGCTATACAGGGTATCGCTCATCGCCTGCCAGATGACACCTTGTTTGGGGTCAAGCACCAGCGCCCGGTCAAATGCCAGCAGAGCTTCTTCTGTCTGGCCTTGCTCAGCCAGTGTCATCCCTTTTCCACTCCAGGCAAAGGCGTAGTTCGGATCGTATGCTAGTGCCTGCTCATAGCAGTACATTTCTTCATTAATGCGCTGCAATTCATGTAATACGTTCGCTCGGGAATTCCATAAATCTGGATCGTTTGGATAAAGTGAGAGCGCGTGATCGTAAGCAAGTAGAGCCTCCTCCGCTTGCTCCAGGTGTAGCAATGTTGCCCCCTTTCCGCTCCATGCCTCCACCGATAACTCATCCTCTGTCGTAGCTGTCTCATACGCGATCAAGGCTTCATCATAGCGTGCTAGCTCATAAAAGTGGTTTCCAATTGCCAGCCAGTTGTAGGTGCCCAATTGATTGCGCCCATTCTCATGTGGATAATCTCCTCCTCCTCCCTGCTCCCTCGTAGAGCTTACTGCCTCGACTGGCCTCTCATACACCGTTGGGGCAGGCGGTGTGGAGGGATGAGTGGGGATGCCTGCATTGCCCTGCCCGGCTGCTAATGTCTGTATCTGGTCCAGGCTGCTGCGTGGCGCTGCCGCTACGGGAATCGCCGCCGCTGTTGGAGGAGTGGAAGAAAACACACTTCCTTCCATCCGTGCTGTCACACGTGGTGTAAAAGGATGAGGATCAGCTAACGCATTTTCCCCTTGAAATTCTGATTTCACTAAAAAAGCCACAGGTCCATCTTGCCCAAAATCCGTTACATGGATACTGCCCGGTTCTTGCATCCGGCTGGACAGTGACATTGCAAATTCCGCGTCCTGTAAAAAAGTATCTCGTTCTGCTAAAGTGGTTTGCCGCGGGCGGAGTACACGTAATGTAACACTGACACCTTTGTGGCGATCTAGAGCTTCTAACGTCACCGTGGAGCGGTCCCTGCCGGTTAATCTCAGTATTTCATAGCGACCCTGTACAAGCGCTCTCTGTAATGGGATTCCGCACTGTGCGCAAAGTCGTGCCTTCTCTCGATTTTCAAAGTTGCAATTCGCGGTGTCTAAACACAACATCCCCATGGGCGTCTTTTCTCCCTTTTTCCCCGTCTTTTCCCCGTACCTGCATAGTGTTCTTGCAGTAGACCTTTCCAACCTGCAAGCTTCCCATTATTCTCTCCTCTACTGTAGCGAAAACAGCGATGCTTTGTCAATACAAAATGAACGAACGTTTGATCTAAGATAGTATAAATCCAGGTATTATGTAGCGCTTTTTCGTCTTGTGGGCGATTGAATGCTGAGAAACATAGCAAAGCAAGGTTTGTCTGCTCTATCCTTGTCGCTTCAACACTATGTCACATATAATAAAAGGAAAGAGATTCTTTGCTTAGGTTCGTGAACCTGGCATCCACGAGTCAGTCATGCCTGGTCCCCTCCTAAAGAACGACACTTAAGGATAATTCTATGACTGCAAACAAAGACTTATTTGGCGCGCGCGCCACATTACAAGGCGTTTCCCAAAAAATCACATATTTTCACCTGGACGCGCTTACGCAGCGAGGCGTGAAAGGCGTTGATCGGCTGCCTTTCACCGTCAAAATCATCTTAGAGAACGCCCTGCGCCACGCAGGGGGAGAGCTGGTTACGGAGGATGATGTTCTCTCCCTGGCGCGCTGGGAGCCTGGACAGGCCTCAAAGTCAGAAGCAGAGTACTCTTATCTTCCTGCTCGTGTCCTGTTGCAAGATTTTACCGGCGTTCCCGCCATTGCGGACCTCGCGGCCATGCGTTCCGCCATTGCCCGTATGCATGGCAATCCGCAGAAGGTTAATCCACTGGTTCCCGCCGACCTGGTCATCGATCACTCGGTCCAGGTGGACATGTTCGGTTCAACACTGGCCTTTGCGCGAAATGTAGAGCGCGAGTACGAGCGCAACAGCGAGCGTTATGCCTTGCTGCGCTGGGGACAACAGGCCTTCAGAAATTTCCGTGTTGTGCCTCCAGGGACGGGCATCGTCCACCAGGTAAATCTTGAGTACCTGGCTTCTGTTGTGATGACGAAAGACGAGGATGGCGAGACAATCGCTTTTCCAGATACACTTGTCGGTACAGATTCCCATACCACCATGATCAACGGCCTGGGTGTTCTTGGCTGGGGCGTCGGCGGCATCGAGGCAGAAGCCGTGCTGCTGGGCCAGCCACTCTATTTGCTCACGCCTGAAGTGATCGGCATGCGCCTGGTTGGCGCGCTGCCAGAGGGTTCAACCGCTACAGACCTGGTGCTTACTGTGACGCAAATCCTGCGCAAGCGCGGCGTTGTTGGCAAGTTTGTTGAGTTTACAGGCCCTGGCCTCAGCCAACTGCCGCTCGCCGACCGCGCCACTATCGCCAATATGTCCCCGGAATTTGGCGCTACATCTACGTTGTTCCCTGTTGATGCTGAGACGCTTCGCTACCTGCGTAACACCGGGCGTGACGCGGCACTGGTCGACCTTGTCGAACGCTATAGCAGAGCGCAGGGACTCTTCCGCACAGACAATGCGCCTGAACCGCGCTTCGATGACCTGCTCGAACTGGACCTCGGAACTATCGAACCGAGCCTGGCTGGTCCACGTCGTCCGCAGGATCTCGTTCCTATGCGCAACCTTGGGCAGGCTTTTCGCGCGGCCTTTGCTGACCGTTTTAAGCAGCAAGAGAACAACGTGACAGAAAATGCCCTTAATCGCCTTGGCAATGAAGGCGGTAGCTCCGAGCCAGACCCGGTTGTCCAGAAAGAAGACCAGGATAAAATGGGGGCAAAAAGCGCGAGCGAACAGAATGGACACGGGAAAGATATTCTTGTGTCGATGACCGGTATGGAGACACATATGACCGATGGTTCAGTTGCCATAGCTGCCATCACCAGTTGCACCAATACCTCTAACCCCTCTGTGATGATCGCCGCCGGCCTCGTTGCCAAGCACGCTGTAGAGCGTGGCTTATCCGTCAAACCAACCGTCAAGACCAGCCTTGCTCCCGGTTCTCGCGCCGTCATGGACTATCTCGCGAATGCTGACCTGGTGCCATACCTGGAGGCGCTGCGCTTCCACCTGGTTGGCTTCGGCTGCACAACCTGTATTGGCAATAGTGGCCCTCTAGCAGAACCCGTTGCCGAGGCTGTACAGGAAAACGATCTCGTAGTTGCAGCGGTACTGAGCGGCAACCGTAACTTTGAGGGGCGCATCCATCCGCAGGTGCGTGCCAGCTTTCTGGCCTCTCCTCCTCTCGTAGTGGCTTATGCGCTGGCAGGAACTGTGGACATTGATTTGACAACAGACCCTATTGGCACGGATGTCAATGGCGAGGCGGTCTACTTGCGCGATATATGGCCAACCCAGCACGAGGTGAGCGAGGTCGTTGCTAAGGCCGTTACTCCCGAGGTATTCACCAAGAACTATGCTTCTGTCTTTGAGGGTGATGAGCATTGGCGTTCATTGACAAATTCAACGGGCGAACTTTTCGACTGGGATCCCAATTCTACGTACATCCAGGAGCCTCCCTTCTTTCATGGCATGTCCACTGAACCAGCACCGGTAAAAGATATTCGCGGTGCGCGGGTCTTAGCCATGCTTGATGACTCAATCACTACCGATCACATCTCTCCCGCCGGCAATTTCTCACCAAGCAGTCCCGCAGGCCGCTACCTCATTGAGAAAGGTGTAGATAAGCGCGATTTCAATACCTATGGAGCTCGACGCGGCAACCACGAGGTAATGGTACGCGGTACCTTTGGGAACATTCGCCTGCATAACCACCTGGCGCCCGATAAGGAGGGATATTACACTGTTCACTTGCCCGATGGCGAACAGACCACGATCTACGAAGCTTCAATGCGCTACCTGCAGGAGGGCATTCCCCTGCTTGTTATCGCTGGCAAGGAGTATGGTTCCGGCAGCTCGCGTGACTGGGCGGCCAAAGGGCCATTGCTGTTGGGTGTGCGCGCGGCCATTGCTGAGAGCTTTGAGCGTATTCATCGCAGCAATCTCGTGGGAATGGGTATCCTGCCGCTGCAGTTCAAAGCGGGCGAGAATAAAGAATCGCTGGGTTTGACAGGAAAAGAAGTGTACGACATCGAGGGCATAGAGGCAGGCTTGAAGCCGCGCCAGGAAGTGACAGTCAAAGTCACTCGTGAAGATGGCTCTACATTCTCCTTCCAAACACTGGCACGCTTAGATAGTCCGATTGACGTAACCTACTATCAAAATGGTGGCATCCTACCCGCCGTGCTGAGAAGACTGCTGAAAGCATAATACAGCGCTCGACTTTCAGTATGCGCTGGAAGGTCTCGATTTCCTACTGGGGAGTAGAGGCCTTCCAGCGTATGCATCGCCAGGATATACATGTGGCGATCTGCTAATTTAATTTTGCTCATCTTTAACGTCTAATATAATGAAACCGCATAAAGTGTTCTTTAGCGTTCCCATTTGCTCAAACGGAGCCTGGGGTATCACCAGAACTAGTTCATTGCACCGGCTGCAATCACAGTGCCACTGGAAAATTACTTTGCAAGCTGTATCCATAGGTATATCTTGCTCTCATTTTTGAGGCCAATAACATGGCAAATGAAAATAACTTTATAGGAAAACAGATAGGCAACTATCGCATTATCGAAGAAATCGCCGCCGGCTCCTTTGGACGAGTGTATAAGGGCGTGCATATTTATCTAACGAAACGTATTGTCGCGATCAAACTGCTGCATCGCGCATATCTCGGGTCACAGAAGGAACGTGAGAATTTCCTCCAGGAAGCGCAGCTCCTGGAAATGCTGAAACACCCCAACATTTTGCCGATCCTCGATGTTGGCATTGAGGATGGTATCCCCTACTTCGTCGTTGAATATGCTCCCAACGGCTCTCTACGCGATCATTTGCGGGCGGCTCATCCACATCCCTTGCAAGTGGACGTGGCTCTGAACGTCCTTACCCAGATCGGGCAGGCTCTTTTCTATGCTCATCAACAAAACATCATTCATCGTGACCTCAAGCCAGAAAATATCCTCTTTAACACCAGGGGCGATGCCTTATTGGCTGACTTCGGTATTGCAGTTATTCTCTCCACGCCGAGAACAACGCCTGTCGATGTGATTGGTTCGCCTCTGTATATGGCGCCTGAACAGTTTGATGGTATGATTAGCAAGCGCAGCGACCAGTACGCGCTGGCGGTTATTGCCTATGAAATGTTGACAGGGCGCAATCCATTTGTCGGACTCAATGCTGCTGTAATGGCCTTTAAGCATCAAACAGAGGAACCTATCGCCCCAACCCAGTTCAATCCATATCTCCCTGTACCCATTGAACGAGCGATACTAAAGTCCCTCTCCAAGGATCGTGCAGGTCGTTACCCGGATGTACAGGGCTTTGTAACTGCAATACATATGTTCCCCAGTCAGAAAACCAAAGAACAGTGGTTGGATGAAGGCAATAACCTCCAAAACAGTAGTCATTATGAAGAAGCTCTGGTGGCTTATGAACGCGCGTTGCAACTCGATGCGAATTACGCCGATGCCTACGATGCCAGGGGTGATGCCTACAGCAATCTTCACCGCTACCAGGAGGCATTTGACGCCTTCAATAGAGCCATTCAACTCGATCCTACCTACGCTCATGCCTATGAAGGGAAGGGGCACATACTGTATAATCGCCAACGCTACCAGGAGGCTCTGGTAGCTTTCGAGCGCGCACTGCAACTGGACCCCGATGCTGTATCTGCCTATCACGGCAAAGGAGACACGCTCTATTACCTCAATCGTTACCAGGAAGCACTGCTGGCCTACGAGCGAGCCATACAGCTTGATCCCACGTTTGCCAGTGCGTTTGATGGAAAAAGCTGGACGCTCTGGCAAATGAAACGTTACGATGAGGCCCTCGCTGCCGCGGAGCAATCTATCAAGCTGGACCCCACTTCATCTCTGGCCTACAGCGGTAAGGGAAATGCCCTCTTCAAACTCAAACGCTATCAAGAAGCGCTTGTTGCCTGTGAGCAGGCTATCCAACTTGGCACCGATCTTGTCTTTGCCTACCACGGCAATGGGCAGGCGCTCTGGAAAATGGATCGCTTCGACGAAGCCTTATTGGCATATGATCGCTCTCTAGAAATCAATCCCAATTATGCTTCCGCCCATAATGGGAGAGGAAATGTTCTCTTCGATCTCAAGCGATACCGAGAAGCGTTACAGGCGTACGAACGGGCCATCCAACTGAATCCGCAACACCCCAAAGCATACAATAATAAGGGCGTAACTCTTTATGAACTCAGGAGCTACGAAGAAGCCCTGGTTGCTCACGATCAGGCCATCCGCCTTCAGCCGGACAAAGCCATCTCTCATTACTACCGGAGCCGGGCGCTCAAACAACTTGGCAGATTGGAAGAGGCACAGCGAGCTTATGAAAAAGCTCGCCAGCTTGGTTATATTGGTTAGCTATCGCTATACTTTCTCTTCTTCCGCTTCTGCCAACCTCTCCAGTTCCACCGCCTCCTTATCCAATGGCAAGACCTGGCAGGCATCTGGAGGGAATGAGAGCACAACACGTTGTGCCACGTAGTAATCACGAGCTTGCTGGCTGGGAACGTCTGCCGTCATGGTCGTACTTTCGTTGACCCGAACGTGGAAGCGTGTAAACGGCCCCAGGAACGTTCGTAGCTCGATCACACCGGCAATATGGTTGCCCGCGCCATTGGCGCTAACGTTGACTCCCTCTTCCGAATTTTGTACGGAGACTTCTTCGGGACGTACCATGACCAATACACGGTCACCATCATGTAAGTTAGGGACAGGTGGAACGTGTAGCGTTTGATGTTCTACCTGGCAGAGGCCCTCACTGGCAGACTCAAGCAAGCCATTAAAATGATTGCTGGTCCCAACAAAGGTTGCTGCAAAGACCGTACGTGGATTATTGTATATCTCTTCGGGAAGATCAAGTTGTTCGATACTGCCTCTGGCCATAACCGCAATACGGTCCGAGATCGCCAGCGCCTCTTCCTGGTCATGTGTAACATAGATGGCCGTCATCTTCAGTTGCTGCTGGATACGGCGAATTTCATTACGCAGCGAGACGCGCACCTTCGCGTCAAGCGCGGAGAGTGGTTCGTCAAGCAAGAGAACCTTTGGTTCCACCGCCAATGCGCGTGCCAGGGCGACACGCTGCTGCTGTCCACCTGAGAGCTGGTGCGGAAAGTTACGGCCTTTGTCACCCAGGCCCACCAGTTCAAGTAATTCAGCGCAGCGCCTGGCTATAACATCCTTTGGTGTTCGCTTGATAGACAGACCAAAAGCGATATTTTGCTCTGCGTTCATATGTGGGAAGAGAGCGTAGGACTGGAAGACCATGCCCATTGGGCGTTTACTGGCTGAGCGATTGGTAATATCGTCTCCGTCGAGCAGTATATTTCCATTGCTCGGTGTTTCGAACCCTGCCACCATGCGCAATATAGTTGTTTTACCACAACCACTTGGGCCAAGCAGCGTCAAAAACTCACCCTGTTCGACAGATAAATTGATGTCCATTACGGCGGCGGTACGCCCAAAATACTTGGTGATATGCTCTAGTTCAAGAAAAGCCACGACATGCTCCTTATTATTTTGCTGCTACGATATCAAGCCTGTCCTCGTTGCCACGGCTCCCTGGTCGAATCCGCACAAGAAGAATGATACCGAGCACGAAAATCATCGTCAAAAAGAAGCTCAGTATCGTTAACGAAGCTGCTTTATGAGCGTCGTTCTGCCCGGTCACGTTCAGGTAGATCGGGAAAGTGTAAATGCTAAAGAGACTGGCGAGAGTAAACTCACCCATCACGGTAGAAAAGGTCAACAGGGCGGCGCTGATCACTCCAGGTAAAATGTTGGGGAGGATAATCGTCAGAAAGGTTCTCCACCAGCCGCTGCCCAGGCTATAAGCTGCTTCAGAAAGCACCTTTGTATTGATCGCGCGTAAATTGTTGTCAATGGGACGGTAGACGAAAGGAAGCGAGATAATCACATATGCGCAGACAAGCAACTGTGGTGTGTTGACCACGTTGAAGGGCTCGTTACTGAGCACTGGCACTAATCCAAAAGAGAGTATGTTGATCAGGGTATTACCTGTCCCATATACTTCGACCAATCCAAATGCCATGACGATGGCGGGGACAGCGAATGGCACAAGTGCCAGGAAATCCATTAATGGGCGTGCTCTGGGGAGTCGCAATTGTACCCAATAAGCCGTTGGGGTGATGAGGAGAATCGCTAAAATTGTAGAGGCAAGGGCCAGCCCAAGTGAAAGTAGCAACGTTTGCGAAAAGTCATGATCGGTGAAGACCGACTGAAAGGTATTGAAATTGATACTATTACCGGACGAAAGGCCAAAAATGAGTGTAGCCCCCAGAGGTACGATTAAAAAGAGGAGCACCAGGGTCAGGAATATCTTATCCACCCCCAAGCCCTGGCCCTTTGGTCGATCTTTTCTTACCGGGAGATTGATTTCACGAACTGCCTGGGCCATCTTGTTCACCTCCCCTGCCATTTACTAACACGGCGTAACATCACCGTGTAAAGCGAGACAGCTATCAGCAGCACCACGATCATACCCATTGCTAGCGCATTACCCAAACCTGGATCGAGACTAACATTGCCATTCACAACGAAGCCAATGAGGATTGGTACAATATTGATACTTCCTTGCGCAAGCGCATAAGCTGTCGCATAAGCTCCAAATGAGTTGGCAAATAGCAACATAGTAGCCGCAATAAGCGATGGAAGCAGAATGGGCAGCGCTACTCTACGCCAGTAGATAAAGTTTGACGCTCCCAGGTTAGTTGCTGCCTCTCGCCATTCCGGGCGTAGAGCGCTCAGAGCAGGCAACGTTATGAGAATCATCAGGGGAAGTTGAAAGTACGTATAGACCAATACCAATCCCCAGAACGTGTAGAGACTGAAGTTGAGGCCATTGTACAAGTCTATATGGAACCAGCGCAATAGAAGCACAGTGATAAATCCCGTTACGCCAACCGTTGAGACAAAGGCGAATGCCAGTGGGACACCCGCGAAATTGGCGGCAATACTTGAGAAACTGATAACCAGGTTGCGCAGCCAGCCTGTACGCAGGTTGTAAAGACCATATGTCGCGAAAAAACCAAAGAAAGCTCCAATCAGTGCGGTGACTACAGAGAGGGAAATACTGGTTTGAAATGCATGGACGTAACTGAGATGTGAGAGCATAATTTGGTAGTTGCTTGATGTCAATGCACCTGTATTGCTGTCAAGAAAACTGTTTTGAATAATCATAACAGCGGGCAATATTTCAAAAAGCAAGCAGAATAACAAAAAGGGTACGAAGCCAAGCCAGCTTATAATGGAATAGCTCCAATTGATACCGGCTGGCCTCCTAATCTTAACCGAAGACTGGCCTGGTGTCGTGACGGACTCAGTTTTACCAGTCGCCGCCCCGAGTTGCATTACACTACCTCCTGCGGGATACAATGTACGAGCGCGATTTTTTCGCGCCCATACAGATGCTATTTTGCATCACTCATCAATGTTCGGTTAAACAGTGTGCTACTGACCAAGCACCTGTGTTTGCCAGTTTGCTGTAACGGCATTCGAGGCCGCTGTCAGTTTGCTAATGTCAGTAACAAATTTGACGTTGGTATACTGATCCGCGGAAGGCAATTTGGCAGTCAGGTCAGCGGGAACTTTACCTGCTGCAGCCAATTTTTGATAGCGTGCAGGGTGCGCATAACCCTTTAAGTAGAACAATTGCCCTTCATCCGAGAAGATGTACTCTATCCACGCGCGCGCTGCAAATGGATGCGGAGCCGTCTTGTTCACGATGGAAATATACGGGCCGGCAATGGAACCATCACTTGGAATGACGACACTCAGATTTGGTTTCCCGGCGAGCGAATCGCGGAAACCCAATCCCAGGTAGTCCCACATGATACCGATTGCCACCTCGCCCTTGGTGATGTTGGCCAGGCTCGAACGCGCCGGTGTAAAGTTTCCTTTCTTCTTCAAGGCTGCAAAGAAATCGATGCCCGGCTGGATATCGTTAAGACTACCACTCTTTGCTAATGCTGCCGAGTAGACAGCGATAAGGGCGTCGTTAGCCTGCCGTGGGTCACCATCGATGCCTACCATGTTTTTGTAATTGTTGGCGAGCAGATCTGCGAACGTCTTTGGTGGATTCTTCACAATATCCGTATTGATGACAAAAGCCTGTGCTCCCCAGTACTCAGTACACCAGTTGCCACCCGGATCTTTCAGGTCAGCCGGTACGTCATCCCAGTTGGCATGTTTATAGGGTGTGACAAGGCCCTGCTGAATCACTACTGGTCCCCATATGAAACCTACATCCCCAATATCGCCATTTGGATGTTGCTTCGAATTCTTAAAGACTTCAACTTCCTGTGCGGAGGAGAACTCTGCCTCTGCCTTGTAGGTAACCGGGACAAATTTGGCGGAGTAGCCTGCCAGGATGTCTGCGTAGTCGGCCCACTCAGGTGGAATACCAATTGCGTGGAGTGATCCATCTGCCTTCGCCTTGGTAGTCAACGTCTGAATATCAATAGGACCGGCCATATTGATGTTTGCAGTTGGCGTGGACGAACCTGTGCTCGTGGAACTACCGCACGCTTCTAAAAAAGCAGTGAGGGCTGTTCCTGAGAGTCCGAGTGCGGCAGCGCGTTTGATAAATTCGCGGCGATCGTGTGGGGCGAATAAGTTGCCAAATAGCTCTTGCCTCTGGCTGTTCATAAAGGGGTACCTCCATGTGCCTGAATGGTTTTAACCATTGCAAATAGGGCATAACACATTTGCTGTGTCATGCAAACAATAACATGTATAAACATGTACCTATCTAATACTTACGTAACAATAGGCTTAGTATTTCACAGGCAGAGCAGAGGTTGCAGAGTAGTTTAATACCTCAATTCATGAGGTATCTGTTTTGAGTGTAACAGTCAGATGTGGACAGCACAATGTATGTATTGTACATGAGCAAGGGAATTTTTATGGAATTTTAGCATAGAAGAATGTATATTACATGGTTTTAACAGAAACCTACCTATCCCTTAACGATAGCTTAACAATACAATTGTATGTTTGGAGTGCAGAGAGAAAAATGAATTATGGTAGGGCAGAGAATTATTTCATTGCAATGAGAGGTTTGGCTGATAACTTTGTCAGCTAACCTCTTTCATAAATTTACACAGTCAAGATATAATTCGCCTGATATCTCCTCGTGACATTCATCACCATCTTTTATGTAATCCTTTCAAATGGTACTTTCTTGCCTAAAATAGACGTACCTGCTACAAGGCTATAGAATATCTACAATATCGCGGTCTACTTTTTCCTGGTCACATGATTGCTCTGACCAAAAAGTATCATGTACACGGAAGGCTAATGTCATGAATGTGTACCTCACTCCTTGTAGATTTGCCTCTTGTAGACTATGTACTATCCTTCTTCTTGGCGTGATGATTGGCGGGATCGTCATTGGCGAAATAGGTACCTGGATAGGAAAAGCTCAGGCAATGAGCAGCGCTGCCAGCGTGGGTGGCTGTCCCCTCTTTCCCGGCAATAATATCTGGAATCAAAATATTTCTACGTTGCCTATTCATCGCAATTCGGCCAATTACATCAACAGCATTGGCATCACGGGACATGTTCATGCTGATTTTGGAGCGGGCTTATGGGCTGGAGGACCCATTGGAATACCTTATGTCGTCGTGCCAGGAAGCCAGCCAAAGGTTCCTGTAAGCTTTACTTATGCGAGCGAGAGTGATCCAGGCCCATATCCCATTCCAACTAATGCGCCGATTGAAGGCGGTGCGCAGAGCAGCGGTGATCGCCACGTTATCGTGGTTGATAGCGGAAACTGCAACTTGTACGAGATGTATGCCGCCTATCACCAGGCAAACGGCGGTTGGAAGGCTGGCAGCGGCGCTGTCTGGAACCTGAACTCTAACGCGCTCCGTCCCAGCACCTGGACTTCCGCCGACGCGGCAGGATTGCCCATTCTTCCAGGCCTGGCTCGCTACGACGAAGTCGCTTCTGGCGTAATCACTCATGCGCTGCGTTTTACCGTCAACAATACTCAGAAAGCCTTCCTCTGGCCGGCTCGTCACTACGCTTCGTCAAGTACAGATCCCAACCTGCCGCCTATGGGTCTCCGTCTCCGCCTAAAGGTCAGCTTCAATATCTCCTCCTTCTCATCGCAAAATCGCGTCATCCTGACCGCCCTGAAGCACTATGGCATGATCGTGGCCGACAATGGTAGTAGCTGGTATATCTCAGGCGCCCCGGACAGCCGCTGGAACAACGACGACCTGCATGC